>DUPJ01000106.1 GCA_012838355.1 Clostridiaceae bacterium | reverse complement strand
CTCCGTTTTTCGGGGCATCCGCGCACGACGCTTGAAATCGGACTGCTGGCGCTCTGTGCCCCGTGGTCCGACGCAGCGGTCATGAGCGCACCCGCCGCCCGGGGTGAAACGGCAAAACGCATAACCGACAAACCAAAGTCAAAGTCACAGCCGGAGACACTGCCGGAGACAAAGCCGGAGACAAAGCCTGCTGCAGAAACAATAGAAGTCAAACCGGCTGAGATTCCAGAAGCCGGCGACGCGCAACCGCCGGTTTTGCCGGAAGACAAATCGGCAGGCGTCAATCATCTGGATCTCCTCGAAGTGTGGGACAAGGTGCTTGGCGACTTGTCGGCGAATCAGCGCATGGACTTGCGTCTGATGGCCAAACCGGCCGATGTGGCTCTCGCTGACCGCGTCTTCACGATTCGCGTAAAGGACGGCATGCAAGGCGCATATCAGCTGCTGTCAAAACGGGATTCTGTCGAATTGCTGACGTCGCTTGTCGTCAAGCATCTCGGCCGGCCGGTCAGCATTCAAATCGCGATCGGCAACGGAAACAGTCAGGCTACAGCCGAGGAAGAATGGCTCAGGTCTCTCAGAGAACGTACTTAACCGAGAAAGGAAACAACATGGCAAAAGGATATCAGCGCGGCGGCTTTCAAGGCGGCGGCGGAAACATGAAAGGCATCATGCAGCAAGTACAGAAAATGCAGCGTGAGATGGAAAAGGCGCAGGAAGAAGCAGCCGCCATGGTCGGTGAAGCGACCGCCGGCGGCGGCGTCATCCGCGTCACAGTTGACGGTGATCGTCAGATCACACAGCTGACGATCGATCCCGGCGTCGTGGATCCGGACGATGTCGATATGCTGCAGGATCTCATTACGGCTGCTGTCAACGAGGCTATCCGTGACCTGAACAAGAAAGTGGAAGCACGCATGTCCTCGGTCACCGGCGGTATGGACATCCCCCTGCCCGGATTCTGATGTCAAGATTTGCACCGGCCGTTGCCAAATTAATCACGGAACTGGGCCGCCTGCCGGGCATCGGCGGGAAAACGGCGCAGCGTCTTGCATTTCATCTGCTGTCGGTACCGGAACCGCAGGCGCTGAATCTTGCCCGGGCTATCACCGAGGCCAGAGAAAAGGTGCGCATGTGCTCGCAATGCTGCAATTTGACGGAATCGGATCCATGCGATATCTGCGCAGCGTCCGCTCGCGACCGGACGATGGTCTGCGTCGTGGAAAACCCGCGCGATGTGGCGGCCATCGAGCGCATGCGCGAATACAATGGTCTCTACCATGTGCTGCATGGCGTCCTGTCTCCGTCAGAAGGCATCGGTCCCGAAAAAATCCGCCTGCAGGAGCTGATTCGCCGCTTGCAGAATCATGCTGAAATTGAAGAAGTTATTCTGGCGATGAACCCGAGCGTCGAAGGTGAAGCCACCGCCCTGTATCTGGCACGGCTGCTGAAGCCTTCCGGGCTGAAGACAACGAGACCGGCCCACGGCATCCCCATGGGCGGCGATCTCGAGTATGCGGATGAAATTACGCTCTCCCGAGCATTTTCGGGGCGCAGCCGGATCTAATCTTTCGCCAGCGGCCGCTTGACATTTGTCAAAAACTCGCGCGTGCGGGCTTCTTTCGGTGCATTCAGCAGCTCGGCCGGCGTCCCCTCCTCCATAATGCAGGCATCATCCATAAAAAACATGCGGTCTGCAGCCGCTTCAGCAAATCCCATTTCGTGGCTGACGACCAGCATCGTCATGCCGTCTGCCGACAGCTGTTTCATGACATCGAGCACTTCGCCGACCATTTCAGGATCCAGGGCTGATGTCGGTTCGTCAAACAACATGATGTCCGGTCCCATCGCGAGTGCCCGGGCAATGGCCACCCGCTGCTTCTGCCCGCCGGACAGCTGTGACGGGTAGGCGTCGCGCTTGACCGCAAGTCCCACCTGTTCGAGAAGGCGCATGGCCGCTTGTTCGGCTGCGGGTGCTTTCATCAATTTCAAAGTCAGAGGAGCCAGCATAATATTGTCCAGCACCGTCAAATGGCTGAACAGGTTGAAATGCTGAAAAACCATGCCCATGCGGCGGCGCAGGCGGTTGATGTTTTTGGCCGTGACCACGTCGCCCATAATGCTGATTTCGCCTCCGTCAGGCGTTTCCAGCCGGTTGAGGCAGCGCAGGAGCGTGCTCTTCCCGGACCCGGACGGTCCGATGATGGAGATGGTCTCACCCTTTTTTACGTGAAATGACACGTCGTCGAGCACGACCAGCTCACCGAATTGTTTTCTCAGTCCCTTAACCTCGATCACTTGAAGCCAGCCTTTGTTCCAGCCGCCGCAGCACAAATGTCATGAGAAGGACCACGGCCAGATAAATTACGGCTACCAGAAGGAGCGGCATGGCCGAAAATGTGAGCGCACGGATATTGTCCCCGGCCCGGGTCAGATCGGTGAATGCGATATACCCGGCTATCGAGGTTTCTTTCAGAAGTGTAATCAGTTCATTGAAGAGCGTCGGCAGCACGTTCTTCACAGCCTGCGGCAGCACGACAAGACGCATCGACTGGCCGTACGAAAGTCCAAGCGAACGCGCCGCTT
>DUPJ01000105.1 GCA_012838355.1 Clostridiaceae bacterium | reverse complement strand
GCGACCGCGACCGGCGGCAAAAACAAAAGAGAACAGATTTTGAGGATACGGCCGAGGGTATAGGAAAGCGAGCGATAATTCATCGTTTCTGACGGATGATATCGCCCAGTGTCGCCACCGTCCCCTCATAGCTGACAATGACGACATGATCGCCCATCTTTATCGTTTCACGCCCGTCCGGAAAAATCACCTGATGTTCCCTGACCAGCGAGGCGACCAGGACGCCCGGCTGGAGATCGAGTTCGAACAGCGGTCGGCCGGTGATACCGTTCTCCGCCTGAACATAAAATTCGGAGACCTCGATCGCGTGATCTTCCAGGCGGTACAGCGCAACGGCGGCCTGCCCTGCGCTGGCTTCGAGGCTGCGCAACTGCCTCAGCACAAAATCGGCGGTCACGCGGACCGGTGTGATCATGGTTTCAATGCCGAGCCGGCTCAGAAGCGGCAGCATGTGCGTGCGGTTGACTTTTGTGACCACTTTCAGGCGCTCGTGCTGTTTTGCATACATGGCAATCAGGGCATTTTCTTCATCGATACCGGTCAGGGGCAAGACGAGGTCGTAATCCGAAAGGCCGGCATCTTCCAGAAAATCGTAGTCCGTGCCGTCGCCCATGGTCATGTTGACCCAGGGATATTCGGCCAGCAATTTTTCAGCGACATCCCGCTTCGTCTCGATGACCTTGACGGCGATTTTCGCCTTTTGTGTCAGGGCAAGCAGGTAGTAGGTGATGCGGCCGCCGCCGATAATCAGCATGGAGCGGATGCGTCTCGCCTCCGTGCCCATCGTGCGATAAAGTCCCGCGAGCCGGTCAATCTCACCCGTCACATGGATGTGGTCGCCGGCCTGAAGAACGACCTCGCCGTCCGGTACAAAGACCGTTTCACCACGGCGCACAACACAGACGAGCAGATCGCCGCAGCGCCCTTTGAAATTCTTCAAGCTGATGCCGTCCAGAATGGTACCCGGTTCGACAACAAGTTCCACCATGCTGATTCGGCCCCCGGCAAATGTTTCCACGCTGAGTGCTTCGGGAAACCGGATCAGGGTGGCGATCTCTCTGGCCGCTTCCAGATCGGGATTCAGCAAATGCGTAATGCCGAGACTGTCGCGCACAAATGATACCTGTGAGGAAAACTCCGGATTTCTGACCCGGGCCATGGTGACACTGGCCCCCAGCTTTCCGGCCATGATGGCCGAGATGATATTCAGTTCATCGGACACCGTCGCCGCAACGAATACGTCACAGTCCCTGACGCCCGCTTCGATCAGGACTTCATAGCCGGCCGCATGCCCCACCACACTGCCAAGATCCAGCTTCGGTTCAATGCGTTCAATGACACTCGGATTCTGGTCGATCATGACAACATCGTGACCATTCGCGACAGCATCCTCCGCCAGGGCAAAGCCGAGTTTGCCGCCCCCTGCGATAATAACGTTCATAATGCTCCTCGTTGATATGCTGCCGGCCGCATTTTTGGCAAACCACCCCTGACGTTTTGCTCCGTCGTCCGAACCGTGCATGGTGTACGATGCGGCTTCCCGCTTGCTTCCGAAAGGCTATGCAGATAACCCTTGCGTTTTATGCTGTACAGCTCGATCGCTTCAAAAACGTCCAGCAAATAGGACATGAATGCTTCTCCCCTACGTGCACATGACATGCGTTTCGCAAACGCGCTGCACGCTCAGGCAACAGTATAACGCTTCATTATCTTCATGTAATCCATTTGCCTCGGCCGAAACACATCAGATTGCGAGAATGACAACCTGAAATGTGTCCGACGCCGTATATTCAAAAAACGTTCGGCCAATTTAGCTTCACTCCTGTCTCGCCGATGTTTTCATTGCACGCAGGCACTAAAAGTTCGTGACCCTATGCACTCCTTTTCTATCGGCAGTTTCCATTGACAGTCAAAATCAGCTTATCCCGAGCAGACGCCCGGCGATCGTGAAATAAATGATCAAGCCGAGCGCGTCAACAATCGTTGTAATCAGCGGTGCCGCCATGATTGCCGGGTCGAGTTTTAACTTCTTGGCCAGAAGCGGAAGCGCCCCGCCGACCAGCTTTGAGATCGTGACAATAACCATGAGTGACAGTGAAACCGCGAGGCCGCCGCGCCAGTTGTGGTCAGAAAAAAAGTATAGCCTGCCAAAATTGACAAAAGCCATGGCCAGGCCGACGAGCCAGCTTATTCGCAGTTCTTTCCAGACCACAGACCAGAAGTCGCTCAGGGAGATGTCGCCGACCGCCATCCCGCGGATTATCATGGTGGAACTTTGTGATCCGGCGTTCCCGCCCGTATCTGTCAGCATCGGAATGAAGGTGACGAGCATCGGCGTTGCTACGAAGGCATGTTCAAATCGGCCAAGGATGCCGCCGTTCACGATGCCGGAGAGCATCAGGATCATGAGCCAGGAGGAGCGGCCTTTGGCGTGCTGCCAGACACTTGTCTTAAGATATGGCTTCCCCGCCGATCCGACCAACGCCATTTTCTCGAAGTCCTCCGTGACTTCAGCCTCCGACACATCCATTACGTCGTCAAACGTAATCAATCCGACCAGGCGATTTTCGGCGTCTACGACAGGAAGATTGACCAAGTCGTGGTCATGGAATAATGCCACAACCGTCTCACGGTCCTCTCCGACTTCCACCTGAATGAAGTGGGTCTCCATCACGTCGGCGACGAGCTGACGGTCGTCGGCTGAAAGCAGATCACGGATGGAGATGATACCTTCGAGGTGCCGGCTGTCATCCGTCACAAACGAGATCAGAATCGATGCCGCCTCGTCTCCGTTTGTTCGTATGCGCCGAAGCGCGAACTCCACTGTCCAGTTTTTCTTCAGCCGCATAAACTCAGGCGTCATGATGGATCCGGCGCTGTTGACGGGGAAATTCAGAAAATGGTTGAGCCGTTTTCTCGTGTCCGGACTGGCTGAGCGGAGCACGCGCGGCACCACATTGGCCGGCAGTTCTTCGACCAGATCGACCGCATCATCAAGAAACAGCGCCTCGATAAGAGACTGTACTTCATGGTCTGTAAATGCCGCAATCAGGTGCGTACGCACGTCGCCTTCCATTTTGGCAAATACGTCGGCTGCATTGTCCTTATGCAATAGTCTGAAGCAGATCGCCGCCTGTCCGGCCGGCAGATCCTCAATAAATTCGGCAACATCACTGATGAAGCCATCATTAAGCGCTTCCTGCAGCGCCGCATAGCGGCCTTCCGACAAGAGTGCGACGAAGCGTGAGATTTCGTTATTCAACATGGCTAGCCCCCTCCTTTCAAGGCAAGCTGAGAAAGGCCGGGATACGGTACCGGATAAACGCGGATTCTGACGAAATAACTAGTGGAATCGTGTCGGGAGAATCACGCGCTGGCAAGAGTCTGGCAACGGATCGTCGGCTGAAACATCGAGCGTGTACTTTTTCGAAGTCACCTTGCGTTCTCCCTTCACAAAAAGTGAGCCCCTTAACGGCCCTGCAAGCATCTTAGCACCGACAACAGCGGCAGACAACCACGCGGCGCATTTTAGATGAAACAGGCGCGAAATAAAAGTCGTGCCTCACATATTTTGAGCGCACAGTAAGACTGCAAATGGAATGATAAAGGTGTACAGGAGGATATAGTCAAGGAACAACCACGCCGTGCGTCGTCACGCATTTCATTATCGCTATGACTCCGAGCATGAACCGGATAATCGCATCGAACGTTGGAAGCTGGTGTGTCAAACTGAAATGCGTCACGCCGATAAAAAAAGGATTCGCCTGTCGAAACGTTCACCTGCGACTGCAGCATCACCACTTGGTAACATATCTGACATTTCAAGTGAACCTTTCAACTCGCATTCCTTATTTACCTTACAATGAAGCGATTTTGCGAGTATCGAAAATGAGAAATGAGGTGCGTATGATCACAGATCTGGCGGAGTTTATCCGCATGCTTGAAAGCGAAGACCGTGTTGCGGCACTTCGCTTTATTCTTGACCTGCTGGACAAAAAGAAGTACGGCGTGCAGGCGGTTTATGAACAGCTGCTGACACCGGCTCTGAATGCCATGACCCCGAGCGGCGACGAAAATATCGACATCTGGAATGAACACGTCCGGACGTCCATGATTAAAAGCATCATTGAAAATATGATGCCGTTCGTCATGGCTGAACGAGATGCTGTTGGAACGCCCAAGGCAAAAACCGTGGCGGTGTTCTGCCCGCCTGAGGAGTATCACGACATCGGTGCCCGCATGGCGACCGATATTCTGACGATTCACGGCTATGATGCGACGCTGGTCGGTGCCAACACGCCCTTGCGCGTGTTTCAGGCAGGGCTCCTGAGCCGCCCGGCCGATTACGTGGCGATCAGCATTTCGAATCCGTACCACCTCATCGCCGCCAGAAACATCATCGCGTCGCTGCGCGAGTCTTTCCCGGGCATAAAAATCGTGGCAGGCGGTCACGCGATCTCAAAGCTCGATGATGCATCTGCACTTCAGGCCGACATCGTGTCGAAAAGCCTCAATGATCTGCACAATCTGGAAGGAGAACAATCGGCATGAAACTACCATTCAGTATTGCGCTTCGCTTCCTCAAGTCGAGTCCCGGCCAGACGCTCCTCATTGCGCTCGGCATCGGCATCGGCGTGTCGGTGCAGATTTTCATCGGATCCCTGATTCAGGGACTGCAGCTTGACCTGGTTGACACAACGATCGGCAGCCAGCCTCAGATCACGCTGTCCAGCACGGCCGATGATGCGCTGATCGACGGATACGATACGATCCTCACGGATCTGAAAGCCAATCAGGCGGACGTCCTTCATGTGTCGGCCGTGGCCGATGGTCCGGCGCTCTTCACAAAAGATACGGAAAACTACAGCATTCTGGTGCGCGGCCTGATGTTCGATGCGTCTGAGGGTATCTACAAAGTCGAGCAGAATCTGGTCGACGGCACGATGCCAAAAGCAAACGGCGAGGTCCTGATCGGCAGAGATCTGCAGGATGACACGGGACTCCAGATCGGCGACAGCATCGATGTGCTGGCCGGTTCCGGTGATATGAATACGCTCACCATCAGCGGCGTGTTCGATCTCAAGGTATCGAACCTAAACCGTTCCTGGGTGCTGGCCACGGTCGCGACGGCTCAGGATCTATTCGGATACGACGACAAGGTGACCGGCATTGAAATGCAGGTGACCGATGTGTTTGCCGCCGATACGATCGCAGCTGCGATCGCCGATGGCGTTGCTGCGGATATTTCGGTTGAAAACTGGAAGGATCAGAATGCAGCGCTCCTGTCCGGACTGAACGGTCAAAGTGTCTCGAGCCTGATGATTCAGGTCTTCGTCCTGGTCTCGGTCCTGCTCGGCATCGCCAGCGTTCTGGCCATCACGGTGGTGCAGAAATCACGGCAGATCGGCATTCTGAAGGCAATGGGCATTCAGGATAAGACGGCCAGCCGTATCTTCCTCCTGCAGGGATTGATGCTCGGCGTCATCGGGGCGATCGCCGGAGTAGCGCTGGGACTCGGTCTCGCCTACGCCTTCACGAAATTTGCGCTGAATCCGGACGGCACACCGGTTGTGGCCCTCTTCATCGATCCAGCATTCATCGCCCTGTCCGCCGGTATCGCCGTCGTTGTGTCCGCACTGGCGGCCATGATCCCGGCCAGAAAATCGTCCAGACTGAACCCCATCGAGGTGATCCGCAATGGCTAATGTGATCGAACTGAAAAAAATCAACAAATACTACGGCTCCGGTGCCTTCAAAACTCAGGTGCTGTTTGACCTGGATCTGCAGGTGGAGGACGGTTCCTTTACGTCAATCATCGGTCAATCGGGCAGCGGCAAGAGTACGCTTTTGAACATTGTCGGTACGTTGGACCAGCCGACCGACGGTGAGATTTACATCAACGGCAAGCGTACTGACCGGATGAACAAGAAAGAGCTGGCGATTCTCCGCAACGAAACGCTCGGATTCATCTTTCAGTTTCACTACCTTCTGCCCGAGTTCACGGCGCTGGAAAATGTCCTGATGCCATACCGCATCCGCCACGGGCAGGTGTCCGGAAAGGAGCTCGCCAGAGCAGAGGAGATTATGGATCTGGTGGGGCTGTCAAAGGTCAGGCATAATCTTGCAACCAAGATGTCCGGCGGTCAGCAGCAGCGCACGGCCATTGCCCGCGCGCTGATGAACACGCCGAAGATCATACTGGCGGACGAACCGACCGGCAACCTGGACTCCGACACGACGGAGACCATCTACAATCTTTTGCGGGAAATTAACGAGTCCATGGGCACGACGTTCGTCGTGATCACGCACGACCGGCGCATCGCTGAGAAAGCGGACCGGATCGTGGAGATCAGGGACGGACGGATCGCGCTCGATATCTGAGCCAGGCCGTTTCACTGCTGACGAGAAGGG
>DUPJ01000104.1 GCA_012838355.1 Clostridiaceae bacterium | reverse complement strand
GGCGACCCGTGCTGACATCGGGTTTGCCTCACGCGAGTTTCATCCGTCCGATGAGGACACCTCCGGTGCCCTTCTTTCCGGCGTGTACTGCCTCGATGCGGTGGTCGCCGTCGTCGAAGCCGGCAATCCGCTCAAAAATCTTACAGCCGAACAGCTGATTGACATTTTTACGGGTAAAATCACGGAATGGACCGAAGTGAAATAACATGAAGACGCTGCCAATCCGGACGAGTTATCTGCGGCGCAAAAAAATCATCGATCTTGCTGCCAGAGCGATCTTCCTCCTTGCGGGGCTGATCGCCGCGGCCATGATCGTTTTGATTTTCGTTTTTGTTGCCGGCCGCGGCATCCAGGTATTTCTGCCGGGGTATGCAAACGCGCAGAACCTCGGAGAGTTTCTTACCGGCATGCGCTGGCGCCCCGATTTGAGTCCGCCCGTCTACTCCGTTTTGTTCATCGTGATCAACACGGTCATAACTGCATTCGGCGCTGCCGTACTGGCGTTTCCGGTTTCCGTCATGACGGCGCTGTTCATTGTCAAAGTGGCACCGAAGAGCCTGCGCCTCTTTTTCACGACAGTCGTCGAAATTCTGGCGGCCATCCCGTCCGTTGTCTACGGCGTCTTTGCGGCCGGCTCGATCACGAGGCTCGTATCCGGGCTCGCCGCCGCCTTCGGTTACACCACATACGGCGGCAGTTCCATGCTGGCAGTGATCCTGCTGCTCGCGATCATGATCTTTCCGACGATCACCTCGCTCGCGATCGTCTCCATCGCCTCGGTGGACCGCAATCTTGAGCTCGGCTCCCTCGCACTCGGTGCGTCGCAGATGGAAACAAACTTCAAGGTGGTCCTCAGCGCGGCCAAGTCCGGCATTTTTGCCGGCCTGATCCTGGGCCTCGGCAGGGCGTTCGGCGAAGCGACCGCCGTTTCGATGGTGGCCGGCAACAAGATGTTCGGTCCCACATTCAATCTGTTTGACACGACGCGAACGCTGACGACCACCATGCTGTCGGGCCTTTCCGAAACGGCCGGCGTCGACTACGACATTCGCTTTTCAATCGGCGTCGTCCTGATGATCGTGATCCTGATCACGAATCTCCTGATCCGTTATGTCAAGAAGCACATCGGCGGGGTGACGAATGAGTAGCCGCAGAAAGTTCGCCGATGCCGTGCGCACGGCAGTCACCTGGTTATCGACGTCGATCTCCGTTTTCGTTCTGGCGGCCATCTTCGTCTTCGTGTTTTCACGCGGCTGGAAGACGCTGAACTGGGAAATCCTCACCTCGGACTATCACCCGAAAAACATCATGGCGAATGTGGTTGACGGTGAACCGGGACAGTTCGCCCGGCCGGACGATCTCCCCGCGGACGCGGTCTTTTCGGAACGCTACGGATTCGCCTTGACCGATGCGGTCGATCACCAGAAAGAAAAGCAGATGGTGCTGACCTACATCGCGGACGATTCGCCGCTCACGGCGGCCGTGAATGCCGCGAGCGGCCCGACCAGAGGTGACCCGATCACGATCACGGAGGACGTGCAGATCCAGCGCATCGATTACATGAGCATTGAACGCGGCCGCAAATCGCCGGCCGGATTCATGGGCAGCCAGCAGACGGCGGCGGAAACGATCGAGCGCCTGGAAGCGGACGGCGAGAGCCTCATCGGCTTTTATTACCAATCAGCCGGCGGCGGCATGATGGGATCGCTCCTGGCCACCCTGATGCTGATCGGTCTGACGCTCGCGATCGCGCTGCCGCTCGGCGTGTCCGCGGCTGTTTACCTGCATGAACTGGCGCCGAAAAACAGGGTGACGGCGATCCTCCGTTCATTGATCGAAATGCTGTCCGGCGTGCCGTCCATCGTATTCGGCCTGATGGGCATGACGCTGCTCTTTTCTGTGACGGCACTGTTCGGCATCACGACGCAGAGTATTCTGCTCGGTGCCATGACACTCGCCGTGATTTTGTTCCCGGTCATCATCAGGCAGACGGAGGAAGCCCTGCTGGTTGTGCCGGACGGCTTGCGCATGGCCAGCCTGTCGCTTGGTTCGAGCCGGACGCAGATGATCTTCAGAGTCATTTTGCCAAACGCCGTGCCCGGTATTCTGACCGCCACGCTCCTCTCCATTTCCCGTGTGATCGGCGAATCGGCCGCGCTGATTTATACGATGGGCGTCGCGATCAACGACAAACCGGAAATCGGCCGCGGGGGAACGACGCTCGCCGTCCAGATCTGGACGGTAATGACGGGCGAACAGCCGAACTTTGAACTGGCGACGGCGATCTCGATCGTGATCCTGATCATCGTCCTGATCCTGAATGTATCGGTCAAGCTGGTGAGTGCACGCCTGAACCGAAAATGGAGAACATAAACATGCAAGATACCACTGCTTTTCTTGCCGCAGACCCGGCAGGCAACATCTTCGAAGTCGCTGACCTGGACGTGTACTACGACAAGTTTCAGGCCCTGAAAAAGGTGACGATTGATATCCCCGCGAATGAGGTGACGGCTTTCATCGGACCGTCCGGCTGCGGCAAGTCGACGCTGCTGCGCTGCTTCAACCGCATGAATGACCTGATTGAAGGCTGCCGCATCGACGGTACGATCCGGATGGAGGGTACTGACATATACGACAGGCAGACGGATGTCGTGAAACTGCGCACTGAAGTGGGCATGGTATTTCAGGCGCCCAATCCGTTCCCGATGAGCATTTTTGACAACGTGGCTTACGGGCTGCGCTGTCAGGGCATCCGGGACATGAAGATACTGCGCCGGGTCGTGGAAGAATCGCTGAAAAAGGCTGCACTCTGGGAAGAGGCAAAGGACCATCTGCACCGGAATGCACTGAAGCTGTCCGGCGGCCAGCAGCAGCGGCTCTGCATTGCCAGGGCCATTGCGCTGGAACCGAAAGTCATTCTGATGGACGAACCGACATCAGCCCTTGACCCGATTGCCACGGCGCATATCGAGGATCTGATTGAGGATTTGAAAAAGCAGTATACTATTATTATCGTCACGCACTCGATGAGTCAGGCGGCACGGATAAGCGATAAAACGGCATTTTTCCTCTTGGGCGATCTGGTGGAAGTCGGCGAAACATCCGAAGTATTTCACGTCCCGAGAGACACACGAACCGAAGATTACATCTCCGGCAAATTCGGTTAAGGGAAGGATAAAACGATGGCTGTCCGTATTGAATTTCAGCGTGAACTGCAGGATCTGCACGAACAGATAATCCGCATGGGTGCGGCTGTCGAACAGGCGATCGGCCTGGCGGTGGAAGCCCTGATCAACCTCGATACCGAGCTTGCGCAGCAGGTGATCGACGGCGATGATGTGATTGACGAAATGGAACGCTCGATTGACCGCAAGTGCGTCCGGCTGATTGCACTCCAGCAGCCGGTCGCGCGAGATCTTCGGGATGTGACCGCAAACCTGAAGCTGATCACCGACCTGGAGCGGATCGCCGACCATGCCACCGATATCTGCCAGGCCGTCAAGACGATCGTCAAGACCCATTACGAGATCACGATCCCGCATGATGTCGTCGTCCTGGCGGATATGACCCGGCGAATTATCCGCGCGGCCCTTGACTCGTATGTCAACAGGAATAAGGAACAGGCGACCGAAACGATCCGCATGGATAAAAACATCGACAAGCTTTACAAGCAGCTGAAGCGCTATTTTGTACACCAGATCGAAATTGACCGCGAGCACGTGGCGACATTGATCGATCTCCTGTTGATCGCAAAGCATTTTGAACGTGCCGGTGATCACGCCCAGAATGTGGCCGAATGGGTCATCTATTTCATCGAGGGACGGCACGCTATTTATGAGGAAGAGGAAGCGGCGCATGCTAAAAAAGCCAATCGTGATCGTTGAAGACGATCTCGCCATCGCGGAACTGATTGACTTCAACCTGCAAAGCGAAGGGTTTGCCACCGAGATCTTTGCGAGCGGCGACTTGCTCATGCGTGATCTGCCTCGTGTTGAATCCGGCGGAGCCGCCTTATTCATCCTCGATGTCATGATGCCCGGCATAAACGGTTTTGACGTCTGCGCGAGGCTCCGGAAACGGCCGGCATTTGATCTCACGCCGATTCTCATGCTGACTGCGAGAGCGGCCGAGCAGGACAAGGTGACGGGCCTTGAGACGGGAGCCGATGATTATCTGACGAAGCCGTTCGGCATCCGCGAACTGATCTCGCGCGTCCACAGCCTGATTCGCCGGTATGCCAAGATACATGATGCGAGAGACAAGATGGCAAATGACACGAGCGCTGAACTGGACGCCGATGTGATCGCGATCGGGCCGATTTCTCTGGACGACGCACGGCACCGCGTTTTCGTCGATGATCGTGAAATTGATCTGACCAACCGCGAGTACGAACTGCTCAAATTTCTCATGAAGAATCGCGGCATCGCCTTCACCAGAGACGAACTTTTGAATCATGTGTGGGGGTTTGACTATGCCGGCGAGACGCGTACGGTTGATGTCCACATACGGCAGCTGCGGCGCAAACTGGAAAAAGACGACAAGGCGCCGGTCCTGATCGAAACGGTGCGCGGCCGCGGTTACCGTTTCTTTGAATCGATCGCATGAAGCCGAAAACGCTGATCACGGCCGTCGTCATTATTTTGCTCGGGGTTCTGGCCGTCTGGCTGGCAAGCGGATCGTTCATCGCGGACGCCGGCTTGCGCCGGTCATTCGGAAAAGTGCTGCTCGTGATTGCCGCCGCGGTGCTGGCCTGCCTCGCGTTTCTGTTTAGCCGGGCACTTCGAGATCTGGCCGAAACGAGAGATGATCTGGGTGCATTCGGCAAGGAGCTGGCCGGTGGTGATTATACGGCGCGCTACATCGGTGCGCATCACAACCGGACATCCTTGCGCGGCCTTGCGATCGATTTGAATGAGATGGCCGAGCAGCTGGAAGCGACGGCGCGTTTTATGGCGGCCAAGGCCGCGCGTCTCGACGCCATCCTGAACAGCATGATCGACCCGCTCGTCATGGTGGACCGCGATTTGTGGGTTCAGTTCATGAATACGTCGGCCAGCCGTGTTTTCTCAAGAAATCTTTCACCCGATGCAAATCCTTTCCCCCTGATCCTGCTCACGGCCAGCGAGAAAACGGAAACGCTGGTTCGCGACGCGAACGAGACGGGTTTGGCGAGTGAGCAGAACGTTTTGCTTCTGACATCGAAGGGGCGGCGCAATTTCGATCTTGTGGCCGTACCGGTGCGCGAAGAGGGCGAGAGCGAGTTTACGATCATTATTTTCGACGACCGCACGGAAGAGCATCAGCTGCAGACGATGCGCAGTGAGTTTGTAGCCAATGTCACACATGAACTGAAATCACCGCTGACCTCCATCCGCGGATTCATCGAGACGCTGCGCAGCCGGAAGACAGCGAACGAGGATGTGCGTGAACGGTTTTTGGAAATTATCGATGTCGAGGCCGAACGCCTGGAACAGCTGATCACGGACATACTGGTCCTATCTGAAATCGAGACCGCGAAAACGGATCGCGAGCAGGAGACCTTCAATCTGAATGAACTGGTCGATGAAGTGCTCTTGCTGCTCGACGATAAAGCGAGCGAAAAGAAAATCACGATCGATGCCGATACTGAAGGTGAAGGCGTCACGGTCACCGCCAGCCGCAGCCGGCTGCGTCAGATTTTCATCAACCTGATCGACAACGCAATCAAGTACAGCAATCCGGGCGGCAAAGTCTGGATTCGCTGCACCCGCGCGAGCGCGGAGCGGGTCACGCTCACGGTGCGCGATAACGGCCCCGGCATTGATCCACAGTATCATGACCGCGTCTTTGAACGCTTTTACCGCACGGACCGCGGCCGTTCCCGAGATGAAGGCAGCACAGGCCTCGGACTCTCGATCGTAAAGCACATCGCACAGCTGTATCAGGGCCGCGCCTGGGTCGAAAGCGAGCCGGGCAACGGTGCCGAATTCATCGTTGATCTGAAACTCTGATGCGTGGAATCGTCCGCGCTGACGTTCGTTTCATCGCAATGAAGTGCATATGGTAAAATGGCGCCAGTCGGAGGAATGATATGGGTGAACCGTTGGGCCATGATTTGCTGCCCGAGGCGTGGCAGACATTTTGTGCCGATTGTGAGAGTTGCCGCGCCTGCAGTTTAGGTGAAATACGTCAGAATGCGGTGGTGTTTAGGGGGGCGTTGAAAGCGCCGCTTTTTATTCTTGGTGAAGGACCGGGCGAAAAGGAGGACGAACAGGGAAAACCGTTTGTCGGCCGCTCGGGACAACTGCTCGATCTCCTGCTGAAAGCGGTCGGGATGCCGGCGGATCAAGTGCACATCGGCAACATCGTCAAATGTCGTCCCCCCGGAAACCGGGTGCCGAGCGAAGCTGAAGCGGCCGCGTGTTCACCGCTTCTCGAACGCCAGTTTGAGCTTGTTTCGCCGCAGATCGTGCTCCTGATGGGCGCGACGGCGTACCGTTACTTTACGGGGCAAAACGATGCCATAACCAAAGTGAGAGGCGTCTGGCAGTCCCACCGGGGCATGGCTGTGCTGCCGACATTCCATCCGGCTTACGTGCTCAGAAATAATCGGCATCGACTGGCGCTTTACGAGGATATGCTCGCCGTGCGGGGAAAAATTGACGCATGAACCATTTCAAACTGACAACTGACATGGTGCCGACGGGCGATCAGCCGGAGGCCATTGCAAAAATCTGCGGCGGATTTCGCGCCGGCATGAATGCGCAGACGCTGCTCGGCGTGACCGGCTCCGGCAAAACCTTTACGATGGCGTCCGTGATTGCCGAACTGCAGCGTCCGACGCTTGTGATTGCCCACAACAAGACGCTGGCGGGTCAGCTTTGCGCAGAGTTCATGGCGTTTTTTCCGGAAAATGCGGTGGAGTACTTTGTCAGTTACTACGATTATTACCAGCCTGAAGCGTATATTCCGTCGAGTGACGTCTATATTGAGAAGGACTCGGCGATCGATGATGAGATCGACCGCCTGCGCCACTCTGCCACCTCATCGCTCCTGGAACGCCGCGACGTGATCGTCGTAGCGTCGGTGTCCTGCATCTATGGTCTCGGTTCGCCCGCGGACTATAAAAACCTGATGGTGTCGGTCCGGCCCGGGATGCAAAAATCCAGGGAGCAGGTGATGGCTGAACTGATCGGCATCCAGTTTTCGAGGAACGATTATGAGGCCAAACGCGGTACCTTTCGCGTGCGCGGCGACCTGATCGATATCTATGCCGCGTCAGCCGACAACATTCTGGTGCGGGTATCATTTTTCGGCGACGAAATCGAGCGGGTCAGCGAGTACGACGCTTTGACGG
>DUPJ01000103.1 GCA_012838355.1 Clostridiaceae bacterium | reverse complement strand
GCATGATCCTGCACTGTGCCCCGCTTTTGTTCAACGTCGGCTGCACCGAAAGCAAGGACCATACATTCAAGCATTACTACGACGGCATCACGCCGACCATCGCCCGCTTCATCGAGCGGATGGACGAGGAGCGGATACGGGTGTCAGCGATACTTGGCCATACGGTCGAGTCCACCAGAGAATGGCTCTTGCGCACGTATCACGTGTCAGGCGACACGCTCTATGACTGCATCCGGAAGAATGCCGCCTACGCCACGATCGACGCTCCCGAGTCGGTATCGCACCGTTACATCACGGAAGATGTTCCGTGCGGCCTTGTGCCGCTTGAATCAATCGGCCGAACAGCCGGTCTGGCCATGCCCTGCACCACCCTCATCATCGATTTGGCTTCGGCGTTGCTGGATATCGATTTCCGGGCCACAGGACGCAATCTGGAACAGATCGATCCCGCCTGCTGGCAAACGTGTCTTCGGGAACAGATCCATGGCTGATCCGAGAATATACGGCCTGATCAAGCCGGCGCTCGATGCGCACACGCTCGGCATCCACGCCGCTGCCGACTTGCTGCGCGACTGCGGCCACACCGTCATCATGGCAAACGATGACGTCGCCTCAGCCATGCACCACATACGGCATGACATCCCGCAGACGATCGTCATCGACTGGATTCAGGCGAACGGCATTGAGCGTCTAGGAGTCAGTTATCGCCTCGATCAGGCGGATGCGGTCAATATGCTCGGCTGCCTCATCGAGGCCCTGAAAAAACGGCGGCTGCTCTTCTTTCAGAACGGTCCGGTCGATCGCCTCTTTTTCGGCGGCCTGCCCGCAGCCTGTGCCGCGGTTGAACAGACGTTCGGCGGCCTGGTACAGACCTTTTGCGGCGGCGAATCGGCTCGCGAGACACTGACTCAAATGGGTGTTTCAGGCGATCAGGTGCCGCCGGATCTTGAGAAGGGAAGCCGCTATGACGAGATGCGGCATGCATTTGGCAAGCACATCATTGACACGGAATCGTACAAAACTTTCAACGCACCGGATCGCAGCCGCTATGCGGCTTACGGCACGAAGCGGGATTCAGTCATGCTTCGCCTGGATGCAGGTGACAAGACTGTTCCGCTGACGAGAGCGCATGTCGGCCCCTATGAATCGGGGTTAAGCCGGATCGAAGCGGTCAGACGCTTTCTCGACTGGACCCGTTTTCTCGCCCGCGCCGGACTTCTGGACATTTTATCCATCGGGACATCACAGCTGACACAATCTTGTTTCGGCGAAAACTGGGAAGACCGGAACAACGGCGGCGGCGTGCCGCTCAACAGCGCTGCCGAACTTGGCATGGTTCGCGACGCGGCAGCGCCCATGCTGGTCAGGACATACGCCGGCACGAAAAACATCGCCGCATTGGCCCGCATTTACGAGGAAACGCTCAATATCTGCTGGCACGCCCTGTCACTGTGGTGGTTCAATCAGTTGGATCAGCGCGGAGAATACGATGTCTACACGAATCTGAAGCAGCATCTGGAGACAATCCGCTATGCAGCGGCGACCGGCAAACCATTCGAAGCCAACGTATCGCACCATTTCGCGTTCCGCGGAGCCGATGATGTGACATACGTCGTGTCAGCCTATCTCGCGGCCAAACTGGCCAAGCGCCTCGGCATCCGGACCTTCGTGCTGCAAAACATGCTGAATACGCCGAGGACGACGTGGGGCGTGCAGGATCTCGCCAAATCGAGGGCACTCCTGACGCTGGTGCGAAGTCTCGCGGACAACCGCTTTCGTGTCCTCCTGCAGCCGCGAGCCGGCCTCGACTTATTCAAGCCGGACCTGAATGAAGCGAAGATTCAGCTTGCCGCCGTAACCGCCCTGATGGACGATATTGAAGCGGGCGTCGACACGAGCCCCGACATCATTCACGTCGTCAGCTATTCCGAGGCGTTATTTCTCGCCACGCCGGACATCATCAACGAGAGCATCCAGATCACCCAGCACACGCTGAAGGCGTACCGCAGAGCGAGACGCCTTGGCCGCATACCCGACATGACGGCTAATGCGGACGTGAGGCAGCGCTCGGATGAACTTCTCTTTGCCGCCCGCGCCGTCATCGCCGCGCTTGAAGCCGGCATACCGGATCTTTACACGGCGGAGGGCCTGTACGTTGCCATGGCTGCAGGATTTCTGCCGGTTCCCTTCTTGTGGGCAAAGACGGAGGAGTTCTGGCATGCCCGAAACTGGCAAACGAAATCGGTAAGCGGCAGCGTAAGAATTATCGATGAAACGGGACACAAGATGAATCCGGACCGCGTCATCGCCATCGCAGAGGCCAATCTGGACGAGGCAAGAAGACGCCTGCATCAGCGCATGCGTACCTAGGTAAACTTTTTGCCGCTGTGCGAACAGACCTAACGCTCCAGATACATTGCCTGATGAACACGCGACGAAACGCGGCATAAATCAGGCAGGCAAAATGCGAGAATGTGGCAAATTCGGAAAAGTTTTCGTCCAGGCGGTGAAGTGGTATCCCATGTTGATGTGCACCATGCCGATTGCACATACAGTGAGGAAAATTATGTCCAGGAGGTCAACATGAAACTCGATATTTATCTTGCCGACTTATTCGTGCTGTATCAAAAACTGCACGTCATCCATTGGAATATTACCGGCAGACAGTTCAAGGCCTTCCATGCATTCACGGAAGACCTGTATGACGAAGTCCACGCGAAGTTCGACACGGTGGCTGAAATATACCGTATGAAAGAGAAATTCCCGCCGTCAAAAATCAAGGACTATCTCGACAAATCAACCTTAAAGGAAACGCCGGCAAACCGAGCATTCGGAATCGATGAAGCGACGGAAATCATCATCGGGGATCTCGAGGCCATGCGCGAACTGGCTCTGGAAGTAAGAAAAGAACACGAGAAAGACGACGACTTCGTCGTTGTCAATGAAATTGAAGACCACGTCGCAGACTACGACAAGCACCTCTGGTTCATGCGAGCAACGCTCGCAAAAGAAAACAAGTAATACTAACGCACAACAGACACCGTATTGTAAAAAAGTGGTTCTGTCTGACGGCAGAGCCACTTTTGCATTACGTACTGACATCGAGACGTCATGCTCAATATAAGGCTGGATAGTGTTCCCTCACATAAACAGGAGCAGACTGATGGCCATGACTGCCATGCCGGCCACCATGCCGTATATCGATAAGTGATGCTCGCCGTATTCTCGCGCCGCGGGCAGCAGCTCATCAAACGATATAAACACCATGATGCCGGCTACCGCTGCGAACAGCACGCCGAAAACCGCCTGATTCATGAACGGAAGAAGAATGAGGTAGCCAACCAGCGCTCCGACCGGTTCAGCCAGTCCGGATGCGAGTGAATACAAGAATGCTTTTTTCTTGCTGCCCGTCGCGTAGTAAATAGGCACCGACACGGCAATTCCTTCCGGAATATTGTGAATGGCAATGGCAACGACAATGGGAAGCGCCATGGTCGGATCCTTCAGTGCTGCCACGAAGGTGGCAAGCCCCTCCGGAAAATTGTGCAGGGCGATGGCGAGTGCTGTAAAGACACCGGTGCGTTTCAGCCGGCGTTTATTCTCGGCTTCCGCCGATTCCACCGTTTTCGACTGAATTTCATGCGGGTTTTGTTCTTTCGGAATGAGCCAGTCAATCACGGCAATGAGGATCATGCCGGCAAAGAATGCCAATACTGTCGCAATGGCACCCGGTTTTGGCCCTAAAACTTCCTGCAGTTCAGTTTGTGCCTTGAAAAATATCTCCACCATCGACACGTATACCATGACGCCGGCAGAAAATCCGAGGCTGACCGACAGGAATTTTGTATTCGTACGCTTCGCAAACAAACCGATGGCACTGCCAATGCCTGTCGATAGACCGGCAAAAGTCGTCATGCCAAACGCAATCAGTAAGTTTCCATCCATATCATACCTCCCGGACCGGGGACTAGAGCTCACTCAT
>DUPJ01000008.1 GCA_012838355.1 Clostridiaceae bacterium | reverse complement strand
GCGGCACGCTTCTTCGTGCAGCAGCGGATGGCACCTTCCATCAGGCCGCTGCCCGAAGACGTTGATAGCAGAATGGTGTTTTCGGTGAACATCACCTTTTGCAGTTTTTCAGAAATACGCTGCTGCAGCGCAGTCGCGTCCTTGGTGCGATGCCCGATCATGGGCGTGGCCATTTTTTCCAGATTTTCCGGCAGTACATCAACCGGCCCGGGGATGAACAAACGTTTGTACATAATTCCTCCGCATAAAGTAATTCGTTACTGCAAGTTTAGCAACATTCACAGTCGCGAACAACCGCCAAACCAGGCTTGTGCTTGTCCATTCACACAGACTTCTCTGCGCTGTCGTCAGCGTTTGCATTGTGTCAGCGAAAATTGCCGCACTCAACCGAAATTCTGCCAGGACACGCGGCTTCCGCTGCGGCCTTTTTCCACGACAAGCTGCCGCTCGATCACACTTTTCAGAGCCGTCACGTGGGATATGA
This sequence comes from Clostridiaceae bacterium, assembly GCA_012838355.1. Lineage (GTDB taxonomy): Bacteria > Bacillota > Clostridia > Saccharofermentanales > DTU023 > DUPJ01. Next base: position 6,129 of record DUPJ01000008.1, on the reverse strand, counting down.
CCCCGATCATGCGCGTATCTCCCGCCAGCTCGATCAAGACCGTGAGCGCCTGCTGCAGAGCCGTGTTATCAAGCGAACCGAATCCTTCGTCAATAAATAAACAGTCGACTTCAATCCCGCCGGTGCTCGCCTGCACAACATCCGACAAACCGAGTGCGAGTGCCAGAGACGCCTTGAATGTTTCACCGCCAGAGAGACTTTCCGCGGCTCTCGCCTTGCCCGTGTAGTAATCGACCACATCAAGATCGAGCCCGCTTTTTGAAACAAGATTTTCGGCCTCGCTTCGGAGCGTCAGCTCGTAGCGTCCCTCGCTCAGCGTGTGGAGCCGGACATTGGCCGCGCGGATGACTTCACTGAACCAGTTCGCCTGCACGTATGCCTCAAACGTGCGTTTCACGACTTTGCTGACGTTGCCGCTCGCTGCACGCGACAGCATCGCCGCCTCGTCGGCGGCATCACGGCATTCTTCGAAGGCAGTTCGGCCGGAAAACAGATGATCCAGGGCCTGCCGCCAGCGCTCCGACAGACGGTCGAGCTGCCGCTCTTCGTTTTGCAACGCCGTAGCCGCTTCGGCGAGCGCATCATGTTCGTCGCGCATGCGCCCGACATCAACCGGAACCGCACCTTCAGTTTCCGACTGCAGCCGCAGAAACAGCGTCTCAACCTGTGTGACCGCACGATCATGTGCGGCAACCTCACCGGTCAGCGACGCTTCGGCGGCCTCGTCCAGCATGGCCTCCCGGTATGCTTTCTCTGTGAGAAAACCCTGTTCACGCCAGGCTGCGGCGAACCGGCCGGCGGCTTCCGTCTGCTCACTGCGGCACTTCTCCAGGCGCACCGATACATCATTCAATCGTGCTTCAATCGTGTCAGCGGCTTTTTCCAGTTTTGCGACATCGGCATCCGTCGTTGCGACAAAATCCGTTTTCTCCTTTGTATCGCGCAGAATAGCGTTCAGCTTGCTTTCGACATCCGCTTTGCTGTCTCCGACAAGCAGCGTCTTCTGCAAAGCGAGACGCCCCTGACTCGACGCAAGCTCCAGTCTGACCTTATCGAGCGACTGTTTGCACGCGTCCAGTGCGGCGGCTGCATCCGCACGTTCCTGATCCGCCTGCTTAAGCTTTATCTGCCGTGCCTGCAAAGCTGACAGGCGTTCGGCATATGTCTGCTCCGACGCGTCGACGGCATCACGCTCCGATTCAAGCGAGTGCGAAATCGCTTTCATTTCAGACTCCCAGACATCCGGATCTGAGTCGAGATTCAGCGTCCCGGGAAGCCAGGCATTGTCATGAAAGCGCTGCAGCAAAAGCTTCGTCCTGGTCTCGAGTTCGATCAGGCGGCCGTCCGCCTTGCTGGCAGTGTCTCTGAGGGACTCGACGGTAAGGTCCGCTTTATCCAGCATGTCCTTTGTCACATCGTCTGCGGAGCGCAAGGCGGGCCGCGGGTGATCCGTCGATCCGCATACCGGGCACGATTCGCCCGGCTTCAATTGAGCGGCCAGCTGTCCAGCCTGACTGCCGAAGTAGCGCTGTTCCAAATCCTGCTGCGCATCTCTCGCGGTCTTCAGCCGCAGGCCCGCTTCCCGCCTTTCCCCGGCCAGACGCGTCCGCTGCAAAAGAAGATGCTGAAGCGCTTCGGTGCGCTCTTTCTTATCGGCGCGTTTTTCTTTCCTGTCGTCCAGTTCATGGCGCAAAGCGGCGAGCGCTGCCGATTCAGCGTTGGTATCCTCAGCACCGGCCAGCGTTTCTTCCGCTTGACGGATTCGCAGAATAAGTGCTGCCTGCTCTCCAAGCAATGCATTTTGCCGGTTTTCGAAGCCGGTCATTTCACTCGTGAGAGCCGCGGCATCATCCCACGCCTGCATCGCCTGCAGCAACCGGTCCCGCTCTTGCCTGAGCGGCTCGAGTTCCTTGCGATACGCCTCTGCCTTCTCGCGCAACGGCAGACATTTATTGAGCGCCCGGGCATTTTCTTTCTGTTCCTGCAGCAGTGTTTTTTCAGTCGCGGCAGCATCTGCCGATTGCCTGCCGGCCCGAATCAATGCCGCCTCAAGCGGATACACGGCTTGTCTCGCCCGCCGTGCCGCTGCCAGTGTCTGACGGTTCGCTTCCTGCTCTGCCGCTGCGTTTGCCAGCGCACTTTTTTGTTCGCCAAGCGTCTTCAGCTGGTCCAGCTTCACGTTCATATCGGCCGCCCGTTCGATGGCCTTGTCGAGTTCCTTTAATCTTGTCTCCATTTCCTTCAGTCGGCCGGCGGCTGCCTTGTGGCTTTTCTCCACGGCGCCGGCGTCGGCTCGAAACAACGGTTCAAGCGCAAACAGGCGGTCCAGCTGTTTGGCGGCCAGTGCTGACCGATAATCCCCGGCATAGCCGGCCGCCGCGTCGACCGGCATGCGGCTTGCCGCGTCCAGAATCACGGAACGACGGATTTCCGCCTCCCTCCCGGTCGTTTGCGCCAGCTGCTGCAGTGCCTGCTTCAGGCGCTCGGCATATCCGGTGCGGAATACGGTGCGGAAAATCTGTTCGCGGTCGACACTGGAGGCATTCAATATTTTGGCAAACTCGCCCTGCGGAAGCAGATACAGGTGCCGAAACTCGGCCGCAGAGAGGCCCAGCCGTTCACTGACGGCCTGCAGAACATCCCGGCTGCGCTCCAGTATACGGCCGTCCGGCAGGGTCAGAGTGACGCTTGCCTGCTCATAAATGAAACCATCGCCTCTTTTTTTCGGCCGGTAATAGGATACTGTGCGGTTGATGACATACGTTTTGCCGTGCAGCAGAAAGGTCAGCTCGACATAGGGCGTCACGCCTGCTTTTGCGAAGTCACTGTGAAGAGCGCCCGTCCTGCTCCGGTTGTCCTGGCTGCTCTTCTCGCCGAAGAGGGCATAGACAATGGCGTCGAAGATGGACGTCTTGCCTGCGCCGGTATCGCCCGCTATAAGAAACAATCCCTGCTGTATCGCACTGAAATCGACGGTTGTCTTCTCGGCGAACGGGCCGAATGCCTCCATCTCCAATCGCAGCGGTTTCATTCGTGCTCTGCCTCCGCCATTGCCTGATGCAGCCAGATTATTTGACGTTCGGTCATGTCACTGCCTGTCTGAAGCGTGAAAAAGGTCAAAAATTGTTCGATCGGGTCGTGCTGAGGGAGGCTCGGTTCATAGCGTTCTGCAGGTTCCCTGCCGGTGCGGTCCTGTTCAAGCATAACGATATACGGGTAGAAACTGCGCAGCCGGTTCATGGCGTCAGAAGGCGGCAGTTCGTCAGTCAGAAGCACCCTGATATACGCATCAGCTGCCGGGTCGCCCGCAGCCTGCAGGCGTTCACCGTCTGCCAGCAGATCACTGAAACGGCCGTTCAGCTCAAGCATGCCGCGCAGCGGTTCCAGCGGCAGCGGCAGAAGTGATGATACCCCGTCCATGTCGAATGTGACCTGAAGCACGCTCTTCTCATGCTTAAGCTCAGAGAAAGAATATTTCAGCGGCGAACCGCTGTACCTCACCGTGTCTGTTCCGATTCGCTGCGGCCCGTGCAGGTGACCAAGCGCGACGTAGTCGTAACCGTCAAAGACGGAGCTCTCGATTTCGCCGCTGCCGCCGACTACGCGAATTTCCGATTCGCTTTCTTCCGGATGTACACCGCGGCCGACCACAAACTGGTGCGCCACCAGCACACGCCGCTTGACGTCACGTGAGTCGGATTCGGCCAGGACGGCCGCCACAGCATCCTGACACGTTTCTATGCCGAGATCCGGGAAAAAGCGCCGCACAGCCGATGCGCGGATAAACGGCAGGCAATCGAACGCGATTGGACCGCCGGCATCTTCAAACATCACGGTAAGCGGCTTTTTCTCCGGGATCGCCGCAATGTGCACATTTGATCTGGCGAAAAGACGGCTGCCAAACTGGAGCCGCTCCGGCGAGTCATGGTTGCCGGCTGTGAGAAGGACGGGACAGATATCGGCGAGATCGCAGAGGAAGCGGTCTGCCAGAGACACGGCATCGGCACTAGGCGTCGTGCTGTCGAAGACGTCCCCCGCTATGACGACGGCTGAGACGTCTCTTTCTTCAGCATAAGTGATGATCTGATTCAGCACATGCTCCTGATCCTCCAGAAGCGAAAAACCGTGAAAGCGCCGGCCGATGTGCAAATCCGAACAGTGCAGAAATGAAAACGTCCCCATCTGTCATGCTCCCCCTGTTTCCGCTAATGTAGCACAAACCGAACATGTGTTCAAAAAAGACGGGCGGTTTTCCGGACAAAATTCGCTTTACTCAAACTTCCCGATATAGCTGATCGTCAGAACCTCGCCCTCATCTATGATCATGATGAGGCGCACATCCTCGTCTTCGTAAACGTACTGGCCGAAATCCTCGGCATAATCATCACCATAGATTTCGACCATCTCTTCAAGTGACATCCCGATGGAAAGACCTTCCGGTGTTTTGACATTTTCGTCCAGAATGATCACGCCTGTAACGTAGTCAACACCATTCAGCATGCCCGTTTGAACCTCAAATCCGTCAAAGCGGTACACCTTGTCGAGGCCTTCGAACGCACAGCTCGGTGCTTCACCTGTTTCGCGCGCTTCGGAGAGAAATGCTTCGATCTCGCGCGTCTCGCCGGTCGGCCGGATCGTCGTGCCGCCGCTGACAAAGGCAAATGCATCAGCGCCGGCAGCCGGTTTTGTCTCCGTTTCCGTTTCTGCCGCCGATGCCGGAATAGTTTCAGTTACGTCAGGTGTCTTGGTCGACAGGTCTGCGCCAATCGTCGTCACGGCAGGTTGCGGTCCCGTACATGCAGTAAAAGCCAGCGCGGCAAGCAGCACGCCAAGCATCAGTGTCAATCGTTTGTTCAGGATCATATGCTCAGTCCTCCGCAAATGTCATGCTGCCCATTTCAGTGTCGAGCGACTCGATCCGCGCCAGGGACGAAATCTCAACTCCGTATGACTTCACTGCATCGCGTCCGTTCTGAAATATTTTTTCGATCGCAATACCGACACCGGCGACCGTTGCACCGGCCTGACGGCACAGATCCAGGAGGCCCTTCAAGGCCTGCCCGTTGGCCAGAAAGTCATCGATGATGAGGACATTGTCATCCTCTGTCAGAAGGCGCTTAGATACCGCCACGCGGTACGTTTCCTGCTTCGTGTAGGAATAGATGCTGACCTCGTGGCTTTCACGAGTCACATTGGTGCTCGAATATTTCTTGGCGAAAAGCAGCGGTACCCCGAAACGGGCCGCCACAAACACGGCAATCGCAATACCGGACGCTTCGATTGTGAGTATCTTCGTTATATTCTTGTCGGCAAACTGCGCATACCAGTGCTCTGCCATGTCGTGGATCAGCACAGGGTCAACCTGCTGATTGAGAAATTGATCGACCAGCAGGATGTTGCCGGGCAAGACTTTGCCCTCCGCTCTGATCCTCGCCTTCAATGCATCCATGTCCTGTCCTCCCGGGAATGTCCTTGTTTCATTCTACATCGCAGACGACGCGGCTGACGCGCATTTCGGAACGGACGGCAAACTTTACAGGGAATGCTACAAACTTTATACTGCGCTTACCGTCAAATACCGTCACTTAGCCACGTTCCGGGACGGCAAATTCACGCAAAGCAGGTATAGCCAATTGTACAAGGAAGACATTGAAACCAAAAACGCACCGGCCGCCATCGGTCCGTATGTGCAGGGCATCGCGCTCGAAAACCTCGTGTTCACATCGGGGCAGCTTCCGCTCGACCCGGAGTCGAACCAAATGCCGGAATCCGTTTACGATCAGACGATCCAATCATTGAAAAATATCGAAGCCATTTTGCTGGAAGCCGGTTCCGATCTGACAAAAGTCGTTCGCTGCGGTGTTTTCCTGAAGGATATGAACGATTTCGCCGATATGAATAAGGCCTATGCAACTTTTTTTCCGGAGAGAAAACCGTGCCGTTCAGCGATCGAAGTCGCTCGGCTGCCGAAGGACGCACTGGTGGAAATCGAAGCCATCGCCTACCGCTGATCGCCTGCACCTGAAACAAAAGGAGTTATTATGACAAATGAACGTCTCGCATTGAGAGAAATGCTGAAAGACAAAATGCGAAAGACGGTCGATCTCGCCCAGACGGCTCAATCCCGCG
>DUPJ01000102.1 GCA_012838355.1 Clostridiaceae bacterium | reverse complement strand
GCGTTATCGGTATCCGTCACGGCGAGAAAATGTATGAAACACTCCTGACGAACGAGGAGTGTGTCAATGCCGAGGATCTCGGCGACTTCTACCGTGTACCGTGCGACAAGCGCGGGCTCGATTATGAGAAGTACTTTTCTGAAGGCGAAGTTGACCGCAATGTCCTGAAAGAGTTCAACAGCAACAACACGGACCTGATGGACGTTGAACAGGTGAAAGCCAAACTGCTGACGCTGCCGTACATTCAGGAAGAACTGGCCGCCTGAAAGAACAAACGATGAACATTCTTATAACCGGTGCAAAAGGGTTTATCGGCAAAAACCTCATCGCACAGCTGGGAAATGTGCGGGACGGCAATGTCAGAATCGAAGGACTGGATCCCGATCTGATGATGCTGGAATACGATCTGGACACGGATCCCGGATTGCTGGATTCATTCTGTAAAAGGGCAGACTTCGTCTTTCATCTGGCCGGCGTGAACCGTCCCAAGGAGCAGTCTGAATTCATGGCGGGAAATTTCGGTTTCACGTCCGTGCTTCTTGACACCTTGAAGAAGCATGGGAACACATGCCCCGTCATGCTTGCCTCTTCGATTCAGGCTGCTTTGGCAAACCCTTACGGTGAATCAAAGAAGGCAGGAGAAGACTTGCTCTTCTCGTACGGTAAAGAGACGGGGGCCAATGTACTTGTCTACCGCTTTCCCAATGTATTCGGCAAGTGGTGCCGGCCAAACTACAACAGTGCTGTGGCGACGTTCTGCCACAACATCGCGCACGATCTGCCGATAACCGTGAATGACCCGTCCGTCATCATGAATCTCGTCTATATCGATGATATCGTTGATGAACTGCTGGCTGCGCTTCAGGGGAATGAAACAACGTCTGAACGATTCTGTGTCGTGCCAATCACGCACACGGCTTCACTGGGGTCCATCGTCGATCTGCTCCACAGTTTCAAAACCAGCCGATCCGATTTATCCGTTCCCGATATGTCAGATGCCTTCACCAGAAAACTGCACGCCACGTATTTGTCATACCTGCCGAAAGATTCGTTCAGTTACCCCTTGAAAATGAATGTCGATCACCGGGGCAGCTTCACCGAAATCATTCGAACGGCGGATCGGGGACAATTCTCCGTCAACATCTCAAAGCCGCATATCGTCAAGGGCAACCACTGGCATCACTCGAAGAACGAGAAATTCCTTGTCGTATCGGGGCACGGTGTCATTCGCTTTCGCAGAATCGATTCCGATGAAGTGCTGGAATATGCCGTTTCGGGTGACAAGATGGAAGTCGTCGATATACCGACCGGATACACGCACAACATCGAGAATCTCGGTGATACTGATATGGTGACGTTCATGTGGGCGAACGAGAGCTTTGATCCTACTAAGCCGGATACGTACTTTCTGGAAGTGTAGCCGAAGCCGTGTCCCCATGCTTCGTTATTATGGGAGAAGCCTAAGCAGCCAGAGGAGAGTCCGGGCGCAAGAAACGCCCGGCAGAGGAGAACCTGAATGTCCAAGTTGAAGCTCATGACCATTGTCGGAACAAGGCCCGAGATCATCCGCCTGTCGGAAGTGATCAAGAAGTGCGATCTCTATTTCGATCACACGCTGGTTCATACCGGTCAGAACTACGACTATGAACTGAACCAGGTGTTCTTTGAGGACTTGTCCCTGCGCGCCCCGGATTTCTATCTCGATGCAGTCGGCGAAGATCTGGGTGAAACGATCGGCAACATCATTGCGAAAGCATATAAGCTTCTCAGCGAGCGGAAACCGGATGCACTTCTCGTCCTGGGTGACACGAACAGCTGTCTGTCTGCGATCGCGGCAAAGCGCCTTCACATCCCGATCTTTCACATGGAGGCGGGCAACCGCTGTTTCGACGAATGTCTGCCGGAAGAAACGAACCGGCGTATTGTCGACCATATTGCCGATGTCAATCTCTGTTACTCCGAACATGCCAGACGCTACTTAAATTTTGAAGGGACAGCCAGAGAGCGCACCTACGTCACCGGCTCGCCGATGGCGGAGGTGCTGCATGCGAATCTGGAACAAATCCGAAACTC
>DUPJ01000101.1 GCA_012838355.1 Clostridiaceae bacterium | reverse complement strand
GCTCCCTTTTTTCCTGTTCTCCGACAGGCCTGTTAAGGTTGCTCACATTCATTCGAAACTATTCATTTTTCAAGGTTCTGCGCAGTAATTGCCGCTTGACTTCTTACCGCTGGACTTTCCGTGACTATTCTTTCTATACATCAGACCGGCAACGAACATGATGAACGTGCCGGCCGCGGTATACGGAAGCGGTCCCCTGCCGCCTGTTGAAGGCAGATAATATCCCGGTTCGCTTTGTGTTTCCGGGGGTATATCTGCAGCTGTTTGCTGACCTTCAAGTTTTGCCGCAAAGTTTTCGTCAACGGAAGGTGATGTAAGATTAGTCATTAATTGAGAGGCAGTTTCGATATCACTTTGCACAGTATTGTGAGTGTCGCTCGCAATGCGGCCAGGATCTGATTCAGCTGCACCTTTTGTTTCAGCTGCTGCTGTTTCCGATACGAGCCGACTCTCCGATGTGGCAGCAGCCGGAGACTCTGTTTCAAGCGGCGCAGATTGCATGGAATCGTCTGTATCTGTTTCTGCTGCGATCTGCAAATTGTCCGGGATATTGTCAGAATGTGATTCAGCTGCTGCGAGACTTGTTTCCGGTTCGAGCTGACTCTCCGCTGTGGCAGCAGTCGCAGACTCAGTTTCAAGCGGCGCAGATTGCAAGGAATCGTCTGTATCCGTTTCTGCTGCGATCTGCATATGGTCCGGGATATTGTCAGAATGTGATTCAGCGGGATCACTTGTGCTTTCGGCCAGAGGCTGCAGTCGAACGACCAGGCAAACCAGGATGACAACGATCAGGCAGGCTCGCGTGCGAAAGTCTCTTCTTGTTAAGCTGTTCCAGGTGTTGTCTGTCGTCATCTGCCGTTCTCTCAAAACCACGTTCATCAGTGACTGAGGTTTATGTGTTGCCTGATGAACTATTCGAGTCTAACTGCAGTGCGGCACTTTTTGAATGGAACAATTGTTCCAGTACAGGTATTCGAGATCATTTTGGGTGATTGCTTTTTAAAAAAAGACCCCGGAAACCAGGGTCTTTATGCCGGGGCATTTTCTCGTATATAGGCTATTTAGCCTGTGCTTTTTTTACTTCGTATCCGAGAGTCGTAATGGCATTTGTAATATCTTCGAGTGTAATCTTGTCGGCATCGAAATCGAGTTTTACCTTACTTGAATTGAACATAACTTTGACACTGTCTTTGTCCACACCTTGAAGTGATTTCGCTGCATTTTCAATCTTCATTGAGCACGACGGACATGTTAATGTTTCCAGCTGAATCGTTGCTTTTTGCATATATTTCTCCTTGTTTAACGTCTTAATTTATAGCGCAGAAGCCGCATGCCGTTCAGGATGACGACCAGTATGCTGCCTTCATGAACCAGCATGCCGATCGACATGTTCATCCAATCACTGAAGAACACACTCAGCAGCAAGACGATCACGACACCGACCGCTATTATTATATTCTGCCGCATATTTCTTGCCGTAGCCTTTGTTAAGCCGAGCGCATGCGGCAAGCGGCTGAAATCGGAATTCATCAGAACCACGTCCGAGGTTTCGATCGCCACATCCGTACCGCTTCCCATGGCAATCCCGATCTGGGCCAGGGCCAGTGACGGACTGTCATTGACTCCGTCTCCGACGAAGGCGACGATATGCCCTTTTTCTTTCAGTGCCTCGATATAGTGAGACTTATGTTCCGGAAGCATATGACCGTGCGCCTCCGTCAGACCAAGCTCACGCGCTACCAGGTCAACCGTCCCCTGATTGTCTCCGGAAAGCACCACCAGGTTTTTCACACCCAGCCGCTTGATCCGCTGCAAGTCTTCCCTGACACCCGGGCGAATACGGTCGCGGATTCCCATCAGCACCGTCAGTTTGCTGTCCACGGACATCAGCACAAGTGAGTTTCCGTTTGCTTCAAAGCGGGCAATATCGGGTTCTGCCTGTTCCAGGTCCACATGCTCCCGCCGCATGAGAGCGACGTTGCCCACGGCCACGCGGTGCCCGTCGACATCGGCGATAATACCGCCGCCTTTGATCACATCCGTCTTCAGAACGGGATAAATGGTCGTCTCGCCGATATGCGCAGCAACCGCTTTGGCCAGAGGGTGGTCAGATTCTCCTTCAACACTGGCCAGATAAGCCAGAGCCGTTTCATTGTCGTCATAGCGCTTGAGGTCCGCCACTTCGGGATTGCCGACGGTCAAGGTCCCCGTTTTGTCGAAGACAAGCGTATCGACTCTGCTGAAGTCAGTGATGACCTCACTGCCCTTCAGCAGGACGCCGTGACGGGCACCGTTGCCGATTCCGGCAACATTTGACACCGGTACGCCGATAACAAGTGCACCCGGGCATCCGAGCACGAGAATCGTGATAGCCAGCTCAATATTTCTGGACACGAACCAGACGATTATAGCGAGAAGCAAAACGGCCGGCGTGTAGTATTTGGCAAACCGGTCGATGAAGCGTTCCGCCTCGGATTTCGAATCCTGAGCTTCTTCTACCAGCTCGATAATGCGGCCGAAAGTCGTATCTTCACCGACGCGATCCGCCACGATCTGGAGTGTTCCGTTCTCCAGAATTGTGCCGGCATAAACGCCGGCCCCTTCTTCCTTGCTAACCGGCACTGACTCACCGGTGATGCTCGCCTCATTGATATACCCTTCACCCGAGAGCACCGTGCCGTCAACCGGCACCTTCGCCCCCGTCTTCACGAGCAGCACATCACCGACATCGACCTCGTCGACCTCAACTTCAGCAAACTCGCCGCTTTCGTTCTGCTTCAGGGCACTCTCCGGAGCCATTTCTGTCAGTTCCTTTATCGCTCTGCGTGTCTTGTTCAGGGTTCTTTGTTCAAGATACGCACCAAACAGGAACAGGAACGTGACGATTGCGGATTCCTCAAAGTTCTGAATCGCAAACGCGCCGATCACGGCGATGGTGACCAGCACATCAATGCTGACAACCTTGACGCGCAATGCCTGATACGCCTGCAGGGCAATCGGGATCAGGCCGAGCACCGAAGCAATGGCGAGAAGCCAGACAGCCGCCCCCTCCTGATGAAAGATCAGTTTGGCGGCAAAGGCTGCGACAATCAGGATGGCGCTGACCAGCGCGATGAGATTTTTCTTACCTAATATGAAACGCTGCAAAATGAAACCTCAACTTCAGTCGGCCGGTTACGCGCGATATGCTTTATCCAGATCGGCCAGCATGGTGTACACCGCCTCATAGCTCTCGCAGACATCTTCAGGTACCGTGTAACCGTCAGTGACCTCTCGCAATCTGGAGAATTCCGCATCGAGATCTGGCCGATCGGCACCGGCAGTTTTCATTTTTTTGGCGAGCGTCTCAAACAGGGACCTCACCTCATGAAACTCCGGATGACTCCCTCCGTGTACTCTGTCCACCACTGGCACATACTGTTTCAGTGTCTCGAGATGTGCTTTTTTTGCCTCAGCAAATGCTGCCTTGTCATTCATGCTTTTCCCTCCTGATATCGACGTGTATTGGATATCCGGCTCGTTAAAACCGGAGCATGCTAAACGATACTGACCGAATTCTAGCATCCGGCAGACATTCCATCATTGATCCGGATCAATTAAGGATTGAGTTCCTGCTGCCGCATCAGGCGGCAATACTTGTTCACGAGATAACGCTCGTAATCGTCGCGGAGAAATAAGCGCCTGCTGTCCGGATTGCCGGCAGCCGCGCCGATGTCCCTCAGCGGCACAGTGTTCATGACCGACTGGCCCGGCGACCGGTTTTCGACGTAATTGGCCAGTATACGTTCGGCACCGAGCGTTTTCAGATTGCCGAGGCACCAGATCGGTGACGGCGTTTCGTAATTCGGGTAAACATTGAAATCCTTGTCAACGTGAAACACCGGGCTGTCCGTGACGATGCTCTTCGTCGCGGTATCGGCGGCTATCTGCTCACACAGACGATCTTCCGGTTCCCCCAGTACGTCCCGCATATCGTCTGCACCGAAATGCTTCAGTGTGCGGGCAATCAATTCCGGCGGGATCCGGTCGATATCCTCCGGTGTGATCCAGACATCGTAGAACTGCTCATTTTCGCCGTCACACGTTCCCTGGTGCAGGAAGAACGCGAATTGGCCGCCGACAGCCGAGCAGCGCAGTTCCAGATCCAGTTCGGCAATCAAGTCCCGTATGTACGTCAGCTGATCCAGATTGCTCTTGTAAATGAACGTCTGCAGGCGCGGTGAAATGCCGTGCCGAAGGAGCTGTTCGATCGTCCGCAGGATCTCTTTGAAAGCACCCCGCCTGCCGACATAATAATCAGTCGCAGCCTCATCACCGAAAATTGTCAGCTGAGCTGCTTTCACACCGAGCGACGCCAGCCACGGCACGTATGAGAGGTCTCTTGCAGCACGCCAGCAGCTGATGTTTTCAAAATGCGGTGTTCTTGTATCGGATAGCGCTGCCCGGATTTGCCACAAATCCCGGTAATTGTCGCCGAAATCTTCTTCGCGGTAGCGGTCAACTACCTCCAGATTTCCGGTAAATGGTCGAAATGCCCGCGCCACATCGGTGAGGTCGCCGACCTTCAGATTGCCGTTCGGCGTGACGCCGAGCCAGCAGTGCCTGCACCGGTTGGGACAACCGTACATGTCAAGACAAACGGTAATTTTCTGAAACTTCACAGCTGCCTCATGACGTTTCCCGCCACACGGTCGATGTACGGTACGGACGAAAACCGATATGGTAATAAAACGGCTGTGCCGAACCGACCAGAACCCGTTTTGCACCCCGGCGGGCGACGCGCCGAATCCCCTCCAGTACAACAGCCTTTCCCAGACCGAGACGCCGATAGGCCGGATCAGTGGCAAGCGGTTCGACAACCGCATAGTGCAGTTGCCTGTCGTACCACAAACCGCAATAGGATACGAAGTTGCCGTCCGCGGCAACGGCCGCAATCTTGAGGGATAAATCGACGTGCGGCCGCATCATTTCAGCGGCAGCATCCCGTTTCGTTTCATCTGTGAATTCAAAGGGACCTTCCGGCTCGTGATCGAATCCCTTCCACAGCACTCGCCGATATTGAAACAAGTCGAATGTCTCATCCAGCGAAGTGATGCCAAATCCTGCGGGAAG
>DUPJ01000100.1 GCA_012838355.1 Clostridiaceae bacterium | reverse complement strand
CGTCAATCACATTTCCTTCGGTGTCAAGCACATGACGTTCAGTATCCACAACAAGGCCGCCCATCGTGTGATGCGTGGACGGTGCCATGAAGCGGACCAGAATCTTATCAATCTTGTATGTTTCGGGCAAATAATCACCGTCCTCATCGACTTCGCAGCTGCCGATCGTTCCGCGATAGCCGGATTTCGCAGGAACGGGCGGTACATCAGTTGCTCCGATGATGAATGCGTCGTACTCCGTTATGGTTTGTTCAAGAATGTCTTTCTCAATCTCAAGCAGCGCTGCCGCTTCATCCAGCGTGCAGACATAGCTCCTGCCTTCTACATTGCCTGCGCTCGCCCACGGGCCGGAAGCATTGCCCAATTCGATGTATACGCCGTCTTCGGTTCCGTAATCATACGCAGCCTGAGACAGAACATCGCGTTCCGCTGCTTCGTCTACATAACGCTTGCCGGCATTCGGATGCCCTGAGGGGCTGATATAAATCACGGTTTCCCCCGTGCCGCCTGCAAGATTGCCGTTGTCGACCCAGCCTAAGGGCATCAGCTGCGTCCATCCCAAGCCCACTACATCGGCACCGATCGCCTGAGCCATGACGATACCCTCACCCTGAGCGAGGCTGCGATTCGTGGTTTTTATTGACGCGGTCAGGTCATCATCATCCCAGTAGTCATTCGTCTCAAGAACCATTTTCGTGTTGGCGGCATATCCGCCCGTTGCAATAATCACGCCTTTTGTTGCCGTGATTTCAACTTCGGTGCCATCGAACATCACTGCTTTTACACCGACGACGCGATCGCCTTCAAGCATCAGCTCTTGCGCGGTTGTGCGCTTCATAATCTTGTTCTTTTCGTTCGCGGTCAGCAGCGTATTCTCCGGCACTTTGAAATACGCACCCCACTTGCTCGGGTACTCGACTCCATCCACAACGCCGCCAAGCATGCGGATTGTGCGCTGCCACATGGTGCCGATAAGTGTGCCCTGACTATTGTCAAACGATGCACCCTGAGCGATCAGCCACGGTTTTATGTTGTTCGCCTCTTCACACATCTGCTTGACAAGCTCGAAGTCATTGACAATCCATTCGGTCTTGTCGTGGTTCAGGCGAAGTCCGCCATAGTACGTTTGGAAAATGTGAAGTTCAACCGTACTGAATAGCGTCAGATCCGTTTCCGCGGCCCCGGCCGCCATTTTCTCATCGGCATACGCCATGTATTCACGAATCTGTGATTTGAGAGTCTGCAGCGTCGGCAAGAATTCCGGATGGACGCCGCGTTCAGGCAGGTTATAGTCATTGACACTCTTGATCGCTGAAGGATCCGGCACGCTTTCATCAAACGGGGCTTCATTCCACTCCAGAATCATGCTCAGATTCGCCAGACGGCCGGAATCCATCTTCACCTTGTCTACCGTCTCACCGGTGACTTCATATACTGCCTGAGTGGCATCGGGATCGGCTGGATCCCACACCGCAGAAGGCTGGGAAGCCTGGAAAGGGCCTCCGGCAACCAAGGTATTGCCGCCGATTTCTGCCTCTTTTTCGATAACCAGCACGGTTGCACCATTCTGAGCCGCCGAAGCCGCAGCCGCCATACCGGCACCGCCTGCGCCGATTACGACTACATCATAAGTATCAACGATTTTCTCGCCGGGTGTATAGGCGAACGGCTTGACACCCTTCCGTAGGGCATCAATATCTGCTCCCGCCTGTTCAGCTGCACTTTCAACTGCCGCAAATACGGCATAACTTGTAATGGTCGCACCCGATACGACATCTATGCCCGTGGACCCAAATTCCTGAATCAGCGGGAACAGTATGTCGTATGCCGGTGTGCCGACAAATTCCGTTTCTCTCGATTCCACTACCTCAATAGCGGCAATCCCATCAGCACTGAACGTCACATCAAGAACAACATCACCGTTGTATCCCCTCGCAACACCCTGATACGTTCCGGGCTCGGGCTTGAACTCGGATGCTTGTTCGGCCTCAGCCGTTGTTGCGCCTACACTTATCGCAAACGAAAGCAAGACGGCAACTGCAAGCACCATTTTCAGAATTCTGTTTTTCACTGTCATAATTCCCCTTTCATGTCTGACTGACAATTTCCACCCCTAAATATAGTGCATATTATGCACACAGTCAATGAAGCCGTGTACGTGTACGCACTGGCATTTTCACGGGTTCTTGCGAGCTTCAGTTGGCGTCAGGCCCAGACGTTATCCGTTAATTAACCCCGTCTTCTGGCCGATACCGAACAAATGACAACCATCGCGATAGAGTGTTTCACATAAGCGTCTTCGGAGAGGATCAGAAGCCTGATCTGGCGGCTCCTGGCATGGGAAAAAACATAACGTAATAATTACTCCGCAACCGTGCGGTTTTTATGCCATCTCGCTGCCAGGTCACGAGAAATCATCTGGCAGAATGAAACAGGCAGACTAGCGCTGTTCTTACAACTCAATCTTCAGCGGACAGCTTTCAGCACATCAATAATGGTGCCGTCCCGATAGACACTGACCCCGATCTCGCGACCGGACGGACTCGCTGCCGCCGGCTTTCCGGTCAGCCGGACGGCCCGCTCGTACAGCGTCCCGATCTCTACGATGTCAAGATGCGTGTCTGCCAGAAGCCTGGCCAAAAGTTCCGGGCGGCGCGGATTGACGGCGATGCCGCGATCCGTGACCAGCACATCGACCGTCTCGCCGGGTGTTGTCACTGTCGTCACACGTTCCTGAAGACACGATACGCGGGCATTTACGAGCTTCGACACGATCATCGTCAGCTTCGCGCCTGCTGCCGTATCGGCATGCCCTCCCGAACCGCCAAGCAGCATGCCGTCGGAACCCGTCGTGACGTTGACGTTGAAATCCAGGTCGATCTCGCTTGCACCGAGGACCACGGCATCGAGGCGGGACACGATAGCCTCCGGATCGTTCGGGTTGGCGTAGCGCGATGCCGAGATGCGGTGGTGCATCGGATCTTCCCGCGACGATTTCACCGCTGCCAGGTCAAACGCCTGGACATCGAACAGTTCCCTCAGCAGCCCTTCATGCAGCATATCGGTGAAAGCTTCGGTGATGCCGCCCGAGCCAAAGCTGCCGACGATATTTGTACTTTTCATTCTTTCCTGAATAAAACGCGCAACGGCCAGCGAAATGCCGCCGGCACCCGTCTGAAAAGAAAGACCGTTTCGAAACAGCCCGCTCTTTTCCAGCAAGGCTGCGGCATCGGCCGCAATCCTTAGGCCGACCGGGTCGCGTGTAATCCGGGTCGTGCCGCTGACAATGCCGGCGGCCTCGCCGATTTTGTCAACCACGCAGATGATGTCGACTGTACCCGCCTCAATATCAGCATCCGAAATCTCGTCGT
>DUPJ01000099.1 GCA_012838355.1 Clostridiaceae bacterium | reverse complement strand
TCACAGCAGATCAGTACGCTGCTCGCGGCATTGGCGGGCGGTGAGCGCATCTTCGCCATACTGAACGAGGAGACAGAAGTCGATGAAGGGCGCATTCGCCTGAAAGATTACGATTATCACACGAGCACCGGCACGTGGCTCGTACCGGACGGCGATGGCATGCGCGAGGAGCCGGTGCGAGGCGAAGTGGTGTTTGACCGCGTCTCGTTTGCCTACATTCCCGGCCAGTACGTGCTGCAGGATGTCTCGTTTTACGCAAAACCCGGACAGCGCATCGCACTCGTCGGATCGACCGGTGCCGGCAAAACGACGATCATTCAGCTGCTGACACGCTTTTATGAGCTCGATCAGGGACGTATCCTGGTCGACGGTTTCGATGTGCGGGATATTGAGAAGGCCAGTTTGCGCTCTCTGACCGGCATCGTTTTGCAGGATGTTCGTCTGTTTTCCGGATCGATCAAGGACAATATCCGCTACGGGCGTATCGATGCAGATGACAACGCCGTCTACGCTGCCGCTGCCAGAGCCAACGCGGATAGCTTCATAAAACCGCTGGAACACGGTTACGATACGGATCTTGCAGTTGAGAACGGCAATCTGTCGCAGGGACAGCGGCAGCTTATTTCGATTGCCAGGGCGGCTATTGCCGAACCGCTTCTCCTGATTCTGGATGAAGCGACCTCATCGGTCGATACGAGAACGGAGCAGACGATCGGATTGGCCATGAACAAGATGATGGAAAACCGTACCACGATCGTGATCGCCCATCGCTTGTCCACCGTCAGAAATGCCGATGCCATCATGGTTCTGGAGAATGGCCGGATCATCGAGAGGGGCGAGCACGATGAACTGATGTCGCTCGGCGGACGCTACTACGAATTGAATGTTGGAGTGGCTGAGCTGACGTAAGAAACAATTTGACAATGAAATGTCATATTCGTTCGTTTTATTGGCGTTTTTGCATCACAAGCACATTTTAGAATGACCACAGTAGCCAATATAGCTACCACACACAACACACCTCTTCATACGTCTCCTCTGGCAAAAGCTCCGATTGGGGCTTTTGTCACGTGTGAGCGTTTATTTTTGTCAGCCGCCGGGAGCGGGATCCGGAACGACGGGCTCAGGCAATGGCTCGGGAACGACTTCAGGCAGCGGTGCCCTCGTCGGAGCCGGTGCCGGCGCACGGTGGTAGGTGCAAGTTACCGACGGCATATTCGACTTCGTTGTATCGAACCATTCCGTCAGTACGGAGGGACAATACGGTCCGGCCAGATTGCCGGTGGTGCTGCAGACGTGCGCACCCACGACCGTCTCCGGTTTTTCAAACGCACGGTTCGGCAGGTCGGCATGGATCTGTTCCATGGCGTCCTTCCAGATGAGCTGCGAGTTGTAGCGGTCCGCTTCAAGAATCTCCGTACGCCGGCCGTCGCGGTTGTCATAGCCGTACCAGACAGCCGCAGTGTAAAATGGTGTATAGCCGGCATACCAGCTGTCGATGATGTCATTGGTCGTTCCCGTTTTACCGGCGGACATCTGGTCCGTCAGGCGTGAATGGACAAACCAGAATACATTTTCTGAAGCATCGCGCAATATATCCGTCACAATGAACGCAGTTTCCGCCGAAAACACCTGCCGGAACGCCGGTTTGTTTTCAAGCAGCACATTGCCGTCCATGTCGATGACGCGCGTATACAGATACGGTTTCGTGTAGAGCCCGCCGTTTGCCAGCGCAGTGTAGGCGCCGGCGATTTCAAACGTTGACATACCGTAGCCAAAACCGCCCAGCGAGGCAGCGACCTGCGTCTCTTCCATGCGGTCGATGCCCAGTTCGCGCAGATACGACAGCCCGATCTGAGGCGACAGAATATTCGCATACACCTCGGCCGCCACCGTATTGACGGAGTAGGCGAGTGCGTGGCGGACGGTCATATTTCCCTCGTATGTGCGCGTCACGTTCAGCGGGTAGGGGGTTGTCGGATTCTGTGCATCCAGGTAGCGCACGCGGTCCGGGATGATGGTCGCCGCGGTAATCGCCCCCGAGTTGATTGCCGGCGCATAGACGAGCAGCGGCTTGATGGCGGAGCCTGGCTGCCGAAATGTCTGGGTTGCCCGGTTCAGCACGAAGTTGCCGGTTTTTCTGCCGAACCCGCCGACCATGCCGACCACCTGCCCGCGTGTGGCCGGTTCGTTTGAAATGATCGTGATGGATGCCTGCGGCGGCTCGGGGATATCCGGGAGCGCAGCCTCGTTTGTGGCAAACAGCTCGCGTTTTCTAAAGGTGGCTTCGGCTGCTGCCTGAATGTCCGGATCCACGGTCAGCTCGATCCTCAGACCCTGCTGGTAGACGGCCTGCAGTGCCAGCTGCTGACTGTAGCCGCGTTTTGTCATCAGGTCGTCGATGACGGCATTGATGGCCGCGTCGACAAAGTATGAGTTGATCTGGTTGACGGCAATCGTCGGTTCAACCTGGCGGAAAACAAGCTCGCGATCCAGTGCGTCCTGGTATTCTTCCTCACTGACGTACCCAAGTTCGCGCATTTTCAGCAGTGTGATGCGCATCCGCCGCAGCGCATTGCGGCGGCCATATTCTGTCAGGGGATTATAAATCGAAGGGAGGTTCGGAATGCCGGCAAGAAAGGCGCATTCGGCCAGATCGAGTCTGGAGGCATCCTTGTCAAAGTACGCTTTCGCTGCCGCCTGCACGCCCACATAGTTGTTCGCCATCGGAATGATGTTGATATACAGTTCCATGATCTCGTCTTTTGACAGACGTCGTTCAAGTTCCTGAGCACGGTACCATTCCTGAATCTTGCGCTGGGCCGATTCTTCGTCCTGACCCGACAGCATTTTGACAACCTGCTGGGTGATGGTGGAACCGCCGTGCGTGGGTGTGCCTCCGTTTGCCAGCATGCTGAGGGCCGCACTGCCGATACGGCGGGGGTCGATACCGATGTGCGTGTCAAAGCGCTCGTCCTCGATCGCCTTGATCGCCTCTTCCAGATACGTGCTGCGGACCTCGGAAATCTGGATGTATTCGCGCTGAATGTTCTGGGCGCCGACCAGCACCGCAATCTGCTGACCGTTCCGGTCAACGATTTCCGTCGGCTCGTTCGTATAACGGATGTTGATGACTTCAAGCGGTGTGGCGTTTGCGATGTAGGCAGACAGCATGCCAAGACCAAGGCCCAGCGTGGCGAATCCTATAACCAGAATGATGATGAGGGCGAGCTTCAGGACTTTGCCGATGCCCGACAGGACAATCTCCGGAAGTGAAATGGAGGTGGCATTGCGGCTCGGACGTCCCGATATGCGCTTGCGCAATTCTCTTTTTTCAATGCGCAGACGCCGTTTCAGTACACCGAGACGATGACGTCGCGTCGTCTGCAGGCGTTTTCGGGCGCGCTCGCGACGCACGGCAGTCGCCTCCGCGCGAGCGGCTTTCAGGTGATTTTCTTGTCGCGTTGGCGGTCGTTTTCGTCGTTCGGTTTTTCCGCCTTTGGGCGGTATTGGCCGTCTATCGTCGTGGTTCATGCACTCTCCGGGTTGTCACAACTCGTTTCTCCCGTATTTTAGCGCAGGACCGCTGGCAATGCCACAAGAGGCACCGCCGGCATCATTCAAGGTACGGGAGAAGGTCGATGTGTGTGGCTTGCCCGTTATCCGTCGTGCGGAAAACGTGCGTCGCATTCATGGCGACCGGAACCACACCGCCTGCGTGAGGCATGCGTATGGCATTTACACTCGTCAGGGTCGCGTCGAAAACATTCAGAGTCATGGTGACATTATCGGATGTCTGGATGATGAGGTAACGGTCGTTCCCGATAAGGGCGGGGAAGCCGTTGCTGGTCAGTGTCGCAAATACATGCGACTGGCCGCTGTCAATATTGAACGCAATGCACTCAACGGCTCCGTCGGCCGTAGGATTCATCGCAACCAGATAGTTGCCGACTTTGAATAGCTCGGGAAACGGCACGCCGAATCCCAGATCCTCGATCTGACCGGTCGCCGTATTCAGGCGAACGGCGGGATACGGCGGGTCGGACGCGAACGCGACCGAGTTGCCGGATTCACCATTGCCGAACAGTTCATACGCCGCATAGTACAGGTAATCGCCGCTAGTGACGAAATTGATCGTGGATCGGCTTTCCATCATGTAGTTGGATCCGTCGTTCAGGTCGAGCGCATAAATGGCTGCCTGAATCGAAACACTCGGATCGACGGCGATATAGTAGAAGCGTCCGTTCACAAATGCCCCGTGATCAGGCCAGGCTCTGAGCACATACTCAAAAACCTTGTCCGATGATGACGGTGCGTATCCCCGCAGATATACGGTTCCGCTGCTTGCACTGCTGACGACCGACCAGATATGGCCGTTCCAGGCGAAAAGGAGCGGATGCCGGGCATCGACGGGATCGTCCTCAGTCGAGAGGGAAAAGGCCACGTCAGCTTGCTGTGCCTCATTGTCGATGGCATAGACCGTCATGCCGGAAAGCAGATAAATCGTGTCGCCAAGTACGGCAACCGGAGCATGTGCCGCATATCCTACGCCCGTTTCGGCAAATGCCACGGTACCGGAAAGCAACACAACTGCCAATATGAGCGACAAAGTCGCGAACCATTTTTTTACACGCAAAAAGTTAATGTGCGCCACCTCCTCTACAATTTTTCAAGGATACGCAAATAAACATTAACGAGCACTGTGCAAAACGTCAACCGCAATTGTATTACGTTTACGAGACAATTCCGGCAAAAAACCGGCGGAATGCACTTGCCGCAGGGGTTTTAACAAAAAGTTCAGCGGCGCGAGCGCCGCCGCAAAAGATCTGTCATACTGCGTTTATGGCAGCTAGAATTGAAATTACCGATATCAATCACAACGGGCAGGGCGTCGGCAAAGATGACACCGGCCTCGTCCACTTCGTCGCTGGCGCACTGCCGGGCGAAACAGTCTTATGCCGAACCAGAAAAAAGACGAAAACATATGTCACGGCAGAGATTGTCAGCATTGAAATCGCATCGCCGAACCGCGTCGTTCCGCGCTGTCCGGTCGCCGGCAGATGCGGCGGCTGCAACCTGCAGCATTTTGCTTATGAAGCGGAGCTGGCCTGGAAAGAAAAGCGTGTCAGAAGCACACTCGAACACATCGGCAAAATCGATTTAACGAGTGTCACGCTCCTTCCGATCAAGAGGATGGACGATCCCTGGGCGTACCGGAACAAGGCGGCCTATCCGATCGGCGGCAAAACACCGGAAATGGGTTTTTATGCGGCCAGAAGCCATGACATCATCCCGCACGACATTTGCCCGGTGCTGCCGGACGGCATCAATGAAGTAAAAAAGATTACCCAGGCGCTCATGCTGAGGGACAGGATCGAACCTTATGACGAGGCAAATCACACAGGGACCTTGAAACATGTTGTGGTGAGGCAGGCCGGACCTGAACTGATGCTGACCTTCGTGCTCTGCGAGCCTTCGGATACGGTCATGAACTGGCCCGAAGAGATTGCGGCCGCATTGAAGCAGTCGGGAAGCGAGACACTTGCATCGGCTTATACCATGGTCAACCCAAAGCGTTCCAACGTCATCCTGGAAGGCGTGCTTACGCATGTTTACGGCACTGAGACGATCACCGAAACATTGAACGGTCTTGACTTCAGCCTCCGGCCTGACGCTTTTTTCCAGATCAACACGGCACAGGCAGAACGACTGTTTAACGTGGTGACCGAATGGGCAAAAGAAGCATCGAACACGGCCAATATTCTCGATCTGTACTGCGGCAGCGGCGCCATCGCACTGCACCTCGCGGAAACCGGCCGAACGATTACCGGTGTTGACATCGTTGAACCGGCCATCCGCGAAGCCCGGCAAAATGCAAAGCAAAACAACATCAGCCGTGTTTCGTTCAGTGCGGCCGATGCCGTTCAATATGTCAGGGAGCACGGTGCGAACGATGCACAGCTGGTGGTCGTCGATCCGCCGCGCAAAGGACTCGATGAGGCGCTCATGAATGTCCTCATTGAAGCATCCTCGATTGAAACAATGATCTACGTGTCCTGCAACCCGGCGACGCTGGCCAGAGATCTGGCGTATATGTCCGATTCATTCCGGCCGGTGCGGATACAGCCGGTCGATATGTTTCCGCATACGACACATGTGGAGACTATATGCTTGATGTCGAGTGTTAAGGCATAAACTGGAAATTGCAGGAGGAATGCATAATGAAAAAGTTTGCAGTATTATTATATCCAGACTTCTCTTTGCAAGAGATAACCTGTCTTACATCTGCATTGACACTCTGGTTCGGCGAGAAGATTGATTTTATCGCAAGTGAAAACAAGGAATATTTAAGTGAAGAAGGCTTCCATGTCATCCCGACCAAAACAACGGCAGAAGCGAAGATAAGGGACTACGATTGTGTGATTTTACCGGGAACGATCCATCCATTACCTGCGTTGTTTGATAATGAATTGATTGATTTTCTGAAGAGTGGAATGGATTCAAATGTTGTTTTCGCAGCGATCTCATCCTCTCCGATTTTGTTGTCTAAAGCAGGGATCCTTAATGGCAAGAAGTTTACTTCGGGTTATTTCATGCAGATGGCGGACACTTTTGAATTTGTGGAAAAAAGTAACTTCATACACAAAGGAGTCATTGAAGACGGAAATGTCATAACGGGTATCGGGATGTTTTTTAGAGAATTTGCTGAAACTGTACTACGAAGGTTTGGATATGATATCGGGGAAAATTTTATGCGTGACAAGCCGGAAGATTTCACAGAAGAAGAATTGACATTCTATTGGTCGGAGGATGACTATCAGGACTTTTTGGTGGAACTGAAAGCTTACACCTAATAGAGACAAATTCAATTTTATAGGGCTAATTTATTCGCCAGTTGACTCTCTCTCTCCAACAAGATTGTGGTTGCCTTTTAATCTCTCACGAGATGAGTGCAGGTTCTTCTTTTACTGTAAGGTTATCATCAGAGTAGTCTTGAGACATTTCGAATACCTCCAATCATTGCAAATAGGGGGTTTGGTACAGGTAACTTAGCAAAGTGTCTATAAAATGGTTGACGACCCCTTGGTATCCATAAAGATGAAAGCATGCTCATTACCGTTCGCGAACGAACGCAAATGCGAACGAAAATATTATCGTTTGATTTTGCGTTCGTAATAGGCTAAAATGTGAACGATAAGGCTGAAAGGGGTGTTCGTGATGCGGGAATCCAGAATTTTGGAGTATAAGAGAAGCATTTCACATACCTATCTGAAAACGGTTAGTGCGTACGCAAACTATGGAACGGGCGAAATCAAGTTCGGAATCGATGATCATGGGAAAGCCGTTGGGATCGTGAATCCGGATGAGGCTTGTTTGAGTATTGAAAACCAAATCAATGACAATATAAGCCCAAAACCAGACTTCTCTCTTACGATCAACAAAAGAACAGGCGTTATCACACTTGCTGTGAAAGAGGGCCTACACAAACCATATTTTTACAAATCAAAGGCATATTGCAGGAACGATTCAGCAACGGTTGAGGTGGATACACTGGAACTAAATCGTCTGATTTTGGAAGGACAGAACCAAACGTTTGAAAGCCTGAAAACAAAGAATCAGGATTTGTCATTTCGCCATCTCGAAAAGGCATTTCAAACGACACTTGGTATTCAGGCATTTTCGAAGGATATTCTGAAAACGCTCGAATTGTACTCAGATAACGAAGGCTACAATAACGCTGCTGCACTTCTCGCAGATGAAAATGATTTCTTCGGAATCGACATGGTAAGATTTGGAGAGAACATCAATATCCTACAAAATCGCGAAACCATTGAGCATGTTTCCATACTGGAGCAATTCGAGAAAGCGATGAAGATATACCGTCAATACTACCAGTATGAAGAAATAAAGGAGACTCGCAGAGATGTTGTCGAAATGATTCCGGTAGAAGCTTTCAGAGAAGCGATCGCCAACGCGATCATTCACAGAACATGGGACGTTGATGCCCATATCCGGGTGTCCATGCATCCGGATAGGATAGAGATCATGTCCCCCGGTGGACTTCCGAAGGGAATAACAGAAGACGAGTACCTTGAAGGGCAGGTATCCATACTGAGAAATCCCATTATCGGCAACGTTTTCTTCAGACTGCATCATATAGAACGATTCGGCACTGGCGTGAAAAGAATCATGCATGCATATGCAGACAGCGTTAAGAATCCTCAATTCGTGGTTTTCGATAATTCCATTAAAGTAACCTTGCCGCTTCTTGAGAAAAAAACTCTGCTAAGTAAAGATGAACGTATCATCTACGATGCTCTTTCAGGCCATAAAAGATTATCGAGCTCCGAAATCGCGACAGCAACCGGTTTCGGCAAAACGAAGGTGGTCAGCGTGTTGAAATCATTGGTTGAACAAGGGCTGGTGAAGTCGGTCGGAACCGGCCGTGGAACGAAATATACAACAAAATAGATCGATATGTTCCCGTGGACGGGCCATGTTGAGACCGTTGTATTGATGTCAAGGACCGAGGCTGGAAACGCCTGACACTGTAGGGTTTTCGGTTTTGGATGAAAATGGGGAAGTGGGAATTGTGGTTAGGCTAAATGTATATGAGAACAGATCGACGTGGAAAATGGTGTGAAAATGACATTTCGCGAGTGCTCAGGTCAGATAACAGCGAAAATTGAGTGCTCAGGTCAGATGTCGGGTGAGAGCAAGTGCTCAGGTTCGATGTCATGATTATTTAAATGTGAACTAATCAAAAAACACCCTAAATGAAGATGTTATTACTAATGATATAATAATATGAAAAGCTTAAAGATCGGAGATAAGGTATGCCTGATATATCAGAATTGACAAACGAAATTGCTGAACGAAAAATGAAAATTCACGATCAATGACCAATGTTGAGTTCTACCCTTCCATTCTTGAAGAACAAGCCAATATTGCAGAATACACAAAAATACCTTTATTAAGATTGCCGGCTCTTGGTGTTGCTTTTGAACCATTGGCAGCAGCATTTCAATATGCTGTTAGCGGAGGTAAGGCAGTAAGTGGACTATATCAAGTAGTTGTTCCGAGCGGGGGACACCTTGCGACATTGAAAAGTGGCGTTGGAAACATAGGTTCCGTGTTGAATGCTAACAACCAAATTGCTGGGCAAGCTACTCTAAATCCACTTGTTTGTAATCCTACAATGCTTTTTATGGCCGTGGCATTGGCTAATATTGATAAAAAACTTGATGCCATTCAAGAAATTCAACAAGAACTTCTTGATTTTTTAGCACAGAAAGAAAGGTCAGAACTCAAAGGGGATCTGAATTATCTTGCAGATATCCTAAACAACTACAAATATAACTGGAACAACGATAAATATAAAAATAATAATCATATTAAGGTCCTTGATATCAAGCAAGGGGCCGAAAGAAAAATTGATTTCTATCGAGAACAGATAAAATCGAAAATAAGCAAGAAGACCTTTTTCCACAGTGATCAAGATGTGAAGAAACAACTTGAGAAGATCCGGGTTGAATTTAAAGACTATCAACTCGCCTTATACCTATATTCATTTTCGTCCTTTCTAGAAGTTATGCTTTTGGAAAACTTTGAGTCGGCATATCTGGACTGTATTACTAAAAAGATGGAAGATTATTCATTTCAGTATCGCGAACTATATTCCCAGTGCTACGACCAAATTGAAAAAAATTCAAAGACTTCAATACAATCCCATTTATTAACCGGTTTGTCAGTTGCCAATAGACTAGCTGGTGAGGCAATAGCTAAAGTCCCAGTAATTAGCAAGACACAAATTGATGAAACACTTATTCAAACCGGCGACAAACTGTGGGCCTTTGGATCGAAAAGAATAGAACAGACTTTGAAATTGCTCATTGAAAAGCAGAGCAGCTGTATTATCCCTTTCGTTGAGAATATTAAGGAGGTCAATAGGCTATATAACCAACCAATTGAACTTGTTTTCGACAAAGAGAATTTATATATTGGAGCGGCATGCTCAAAATAGAAAGGCACTAAGATGAACAAAATCCCTATTGATACTGCCTTTGATGTTAGAGCTGATTCAAAAGGTCGAGACCCAGACAGCTCAAGTCCCACACTCCAGAAATACCACAAGATTCTTTGGAGCAAAGAACTGCCAAATGGTAAGTTGTTTAGGCTTGATGACACGAAAGACAATGCTTATTTATATCACAATTCTGAACTGGGCGAGTTTTTTCTAGCTAGCGATTCGATTGTTCATACATACTTCAAATGGAAAAGCACACAAAATATTATTAGCCAAATACCAAAAAATGAAATGGAACAATTCTACAATCTTGCCCACACTATTGGTGGTTATGTTATTTTCCCTGGTAATAGAGTAAAAGGGCAGAATACGATTAACCAAGCTAGGGGAATGAGTAAAGCGATAAAAGACCGAATCGATCTTACTCTTGAGTGTATACGACGGCATTATGTTGATGAAGATAGCCCATTAGCGGATACCCTCAAGAGATACAGCGATTTTTTTGATTTGTTCCTGGATTTTAAAGGCTATTGTGAGTTCTTCCTGTTACAGGATCTGGCAACCACAGATTTTGAGAATGTGAAGTACTTTTTGCCGTTCACTGATTTTACCGGAAACCAAATGCCAAAGACTGTTGAGGAGTACCAACTATATATGCATAACAATATAAGGTTTATATCGAGCCGTAATAGTAGGATTAGCGAGTACATTCAGGAATTAAGCTAGATGAATTCAGAATACACTAAATGTTTATCAATATATAAAGGTAGTCAGGACAGGAGTAGTTATCCAACTTGACCACCTCAACTCGAGAACGTGGATATTTTCCCTTGGACCGATAAGGTTTTTACTAATGTTGGTACGGAAATTAATGTTAAGATCACTATCCAGACATCGAGTTGAGGCTCTTGTGCCAACCGGGTCATGAGATGTTATCGAATCAGAGCACTCAACCTTGAAACGTGGATATGTTCCCTTGAACCGATAAGGTTTTTACTAATGTTGGTACAAATAATAGTGTCAAGAACACTATCCAGACATCGGGCCAAGGCTCTCGGACCATGTCGAGACGGTAGTGTTGCTGTCAAGGGATGATAAGTAAGCGTGTAATTAGATAAGTAAATAAAAGTCTTTCCGTGATTTGAGGTCTGGTTCTAAGCTGGAAGGATAATCACGGTTTTTGTTTTGAGGGAAGTTATCCAAGATTGGTGAATGAGAAAGTTTTTTAGCCGATATGATTATTGAGTTGGTGAGTTGATAAGATAGTTGGGAAAATAATGGTGAGTTGACACGATGATTATTAGCTCTATAAAAATAAAAGTTCGTTTTTACCAAGAAAAGGCATAAATTACTGTCAAGCAACTTTTGACATTTCAAGTGTTTCGTGATATGGTTTTACTACCATATAGAGTGCGCGAGAGACAAGCTCGACGACCGCACAGCAACCTGCCAACGGTAAGGTGCTAATGCTTGAACGATGGCTGAGATGACACAAAGCCTATCGTTACGATGGGCTTTTTCTATTGCTCTTATGGAATAATCTGAAGGAGAAAAGAATATGTACGATTCAAATTACACACATCCCACCATTGTTTATTGCCAAGGCCGTTCACAAAACCGACAGATGCTCCTGCGGTTAAAACATCTGGGATACACCTACAACGATGGAAAGGAGATCGATCCGGACAACGTTTTGTATTCTTGTTGGATCGACGATGAAGATGGAAAAAGGATTCGCGGTGCATGCTATGCTATTCATGAAGACACCAAGATAGTGGCTTATAACAATTATTTGGCCATGATGCACCACAGCTTGCATAACAATCCGGAAATATCATTCGAGGATTTTTTAGCTCGGATAGAAAAAGAATGGGGGGAGAAGCAATGAAAACCAACGATGTCATCTGTTATGGTAAAAGACAAAATCACGAACTTCTAAAGCATCTGAAGTCTCTGGGTTTTCATTTTTCTGACGGCAAGGAAATCTATCCGGATCAGATAGAATTTACCGGTTATGCCTTAGACGAAGAAGATTCTGTCATTCAAACTGCTAGTTATGCTATCGATGATTCGTTAATGATGGTGGCGTTTCATGATTCAATGTCACTTCTTCAACTTCATCAGGCGGGGAAGAATTTGATCAGTTGGGAAGAATATGTTGAAAGCCTCTAGAATAAATTCGGAACTGACCTGCTGATCTCGCGCTGATTCGATGATCAGAAAAGGGAAAATCGAATCCTGTTGATATTAAAGAATGTCTAAAAACTGATAGTGAGGTGATACCAATTGATTCCTCAATGTCTCATGGAAAAGATGGGTAGTGCTTTGTGAAATCAGTGATAATGAAAAAGACTATAAGATTTCTGTTCATTATATTTTTAAGAACATGAAGGCTGAATTAATAGAAGAAGTAATCATTCTAATAGTTGAAATAAAAAGATACGACCTGAAGTTATTATATACGAGCGTGAATATGTTTCCGACAACAAAAGGGGTTGAAAACGTGCTTTTGATAGCTATCAATTCAACTCCAAGCACGTGGAGTCGGTTGTGCTGACAACACGCAATATAAAATGCTGGCGGAGCTGCATAGGGCGAAGCGCTCGTTGGCACACGGCACGGGCAGTGCGCGGGACCTTTCAGATACCGCAGTGAATGTGAATTTCAGACGAAAGAACATCCAAAGAATATTCGCTGCTTATAATTGGAGAGCGAGATCAGGGGTGTCCAGGGAAAAAGAAGCCGTGAAGAATGTTGGTGCAGGCACTGCAGTCCTTTGGTGAGAAGATGGTTCGAGACGAAATGATCAATTGGGAAGAGGCAGGAGCAGCATGAGAGTTTGTTTTTTTACTTTGGGAACCCGCGGAGATGTTCAGCCGTATGTTGCTCTGGGCAGGGAGCTCATCAGAAATGGACACGAAGCCGTAATCTGTGTCGGAGAGAGCTTTCGTCAGCTTGTTTTGTCCAACGGCATTGATTTTGTGCCCACAACATCTGATCTTATGGCCATTGCCTTGACGCCTGATGGCAAGGCAATTCTTGAGCATCCGATCAAAAATGCAAAATTGGCACTTCAATACGCCAAGCAGGTAATCAACCCGGCATACCGAAAAACGCTGGAGGAATTCCTGGCAGCGGCAAGCGATGCCGATATGATCGTTTACCATCCGAAGGCTTTAGGTGCAGTCGACATTGCCATTAAGCTTGGAATCTCATGCGTCAGCATGCCGCCTGTGCCGATTACCTACCCGGTGACCGAATTTGCCAACCTTGCCCTCACTGCCAGAAATCTTGGCAGGTGGCTGAATAAGGCGACATATCGAATCAACGAAAAGGCGGAAACGTCTCAGATTGGTCTGATCAACGATTTCCGCGAAAAGGTTTTGCAGCTGCCAAAGCGCAAAACCGGTCTCTACACATACACGGACGGTAAGAAGGAAATTCCGACGGTATATCCTGTAAGCAAAGTACTTTTCCCGGAGGTGAGCAGTTGGGACGGGCATGTCTTTCTGCCAGGATTTTTCTTTCTGGACAGCAAAGATGAAACACTTCCGGAAGACGTGCTGCGATTTATCGCCGCGGAAAAGCCGCCCGTTGCGGTTACCTTCAGCAGCATGCCGCTTTCTGATCCGGTTAAGTTTTTGGAGAAACTTCGAGTCGCCCTCAAGGCGACCGGAAATCGTGCAATCCTTCTAAAGGGGAACAGCGGTATCGTCTGTGAAAGTGACGACCTGATCTGTGCTGTAGACGTTGCACCGCACTCTGCTTTGTTTTCGCGTGTAAAGGGCATTGTTCATCACGGTGGCGTCGGTACGACGGCAGCCGCACTGCGAGCCGGCAAGCCGCAAATGATTATTCCGTTTTCCACTGACCAGCCGTTTTGGGCAAAGCGCCTGTTCCGGCTTGGCTTCAGCTTAACGCCAATGCGAGAAAAGAAAGTTACGGTGTCAGCACTATCCAAGGCATTTACCGACATGGACGATCCGGATGTATTAAGACGGGCAGGCGACATTGCAGCGGTCATCCGGAGCGAAAACGCAACAGCTGACACAGTGAAATACTTAACTGAAATCAATGAAAATGCTG
>DUPJ01000007.1 GCA_012838355.1 Clostridiaceae bacterium | reverse complement strand
AGCCGGCGCCGTCTGACGCAAGTCCGGTTGCGCTGAGACGAGTCGCCGCCTGCAGGTTATTGCTGACCCAGTAAATCAGGGAGAGCGACACGGCGGTCAGGACAAGGCAGACCGCAAGCAGTATATAAACGGGGCGCTTTGTGCGAAACGGATCCATCAGGCGGAAGGCTCAAGTATCATGCGAAAACAGCGCTCGCCGTCCTGTTTCTTGCCTTCAACATAATAGTGGCGGTCTTCTTTGGCGACCAGGACATCCAGCACATCACCGAGGCTAAGCTCGCGCAGATAGACGACATCGAGAAAGCGAAAATCGAGGCCGCAAGACGCACCCCGCAATGCTTCGTAACGTGCCGCGGCATCGACGCCGTAGCGCAGATAGAACGTATTGTTGACGTGGTCGTTGTGATCCAGCTCGGAATACCCGATATCGCGCTGCATCACTTTTTCGGCGGGCACAGCCGGATCGGCCAGCCGAACGGCTTTGCGATCGATGGCAACATCTGTATCGGACAATCTGGCGACGATATCCTGCGGGATGACAGCATATGGCCGAAGCGGTTTATGCGTGTCTTTATCCGCAATGATCCATTCGCTGGATCCGGCACCGGCCGGTATTGAACTTCCGTTGACATAAAAGCGGTAGTCGCGCAGAAACGTCATCAGTGATACGCCGCGGGACCATGTCTCGACCGTGATTTCATCGCGGTAGGACGGGCGCACTGTCCAGACCGCCCGGGAACGGCGCAAAAGCCAGACGCCGTTTGCGGCTTCTGCGTAAGCCGTCATGCCGTTCTCTTCGGCGTGAATCGTAGCTGCTTCCTGTTTATAGCCAAACAGTGCGTGAGGCGTCAGCCGATCCGAAATGTCCGTGTCAGTACCGATCACGGTGCACTTGAATCTGCCTCGCTTGGGGATATCGTCCATCAGTGTTTAATCCGCATTTCTTTTGCTGATTTTACCACAATCGCATGGCAAATCTCGCCTCAGCTGCGGGATTCGGCTGCCAGCACAATGATTGCCGCCGCACCGTCGACGCCAAACCGGCCGCTGTCGAGAATCAGGTGATAATTCCGCATGTCCCCCCAGTCACGGTCGGCGTACTTGCGAACATAAGCGGCCCGGCCCTTGTCGACGGCCCGCAGATATTTAACCGCCTCTTCCCTGCTCGGCGCACCGTATGTCTTCCAGATCCGTTCAATGCGCTGTTTTTCTTCCGCAAAAACAAAGACGCGAATCGTATCCGGGTTATCCCGCAGCAGATAGTCGGCACAGCGTCCGACGATCACCGCAGACCCTTCCTCTGCAATATTGAGAATGATCTTGCTTTGCGCGGCAAACATGCGGTCTTCATTTGAATAGTAGTATCCATCGAAAAGCGACCCGCCAAAACCGGTCATGGCGGGGACGCCCCAGAGTCTGGGACTGGCCACCTGTTCTTCCCAATTGGAGATATAATCGGCAGCCATGCCCGTTTCCTGCGCCACCATGTCGATCAGGTTGTGGTTGTAAAAAGGGATACCAAGCTGTTCTGCGACGCGCTCACCGACCAGGCGGCCGCCGCTGCCGTACTCGCGACTGATCGTTATAATCGTACGTTTCATAAGGCACCTCCGATATATATATCATAAACTGTTTTGCGGGCAAGCGCATAAATAATCGCCGTTTTCAGAAAAAAGACAGGCCGTCCGCGCAGATGCGCGGACGGCCGCTGATGTTCCTCAGATTTTGTCTGCGAACGGTTCGGGCTCTTTAGTACATACCGCCGCCCGGCATCGCAGGCGCCGCCGGTTCCGGTTCAGGAATATTGGCCACGATGGCTTCCGTCGTGAGCAGCATCGCTGCGATCGAGGCGGCATTCTGAAGCGCAGAGCGCGTCACTTTGGCCGGATCGACAATGCCTTCTTCCATCATGTTGACATATTTTTCCTTCATCACGTCGTAGCCGACGCCGACCTCGTTGTGCTTGACCTGTTCGCAGATAACCGAACCGTCGAAGCCCGCGTTGGTCGCAATCTGGCGGACCGGTTCTTCCAGTGCACGCGTCACGATGGCCACGCCCGTGCGCACATCGCCCACGACTTCGCTGAGCAGGCCTTTGACGGCCGGAATGGCGTTCATGTAGGCCGTACCGCCGCCGGCGACAATACCTTCTTCAACTGCCGCACGCGTTGCCGACAGGGCGTCCTCGATGCGCAGTTTCTTTTCCTTCATTTCCGTTTCAGTCGCAGCGCCGACTTTGATGACGGCGACGCCGCCCGACAGTTTGGCGAGGCGTTCCTGCAGTTTTTCGCGGTCGAAATCGGATGTCGTCTCTTCAATCTGATTGCGGATTGTCTGGACACGCGCCTTAATATCGTCGAGCGAACCGGCGCCGTCCACAATGATCGTATTTTCTTTTGTGATTTTGACCTGGCGGGCTTTGCCAAGATCTTCCATCTTCGTTTCTTTCAGGTCCATGCCGAGTTCTTCGGAAATGACTTTGCCGCCCGTCAGAATCGCGATATCCTGCAGCATTTCCTTGCGGCGGTCGCCGAAACCGGGTGCCTTCACGGCCGCACAATTGAACGTGCCGCGCAGCTTATTCAGGATAATCGTGGAAAGTGCTTCGCCTTCGACATCTTCAGCGATGATGATAAGGCGCTTGCCGTTCTGCACGACTTGTTCGAGAAGCGGCAGGATCTCCTGCACGTTCGAGATTTTTTTGTCAGTGAGCAGAATCAGGGGCTCATCGTAGACAATTTCCATCTTGGACGGATCCGTGACCATGTAGGCGGAAATATAACCGCGGTCAAACTGCATGCCTTCGACGACTTCCAGTTCGGTTCCCATCGTCTGCGACTCTTCGACCGTGATCACGCCTTCAGCCGTTACTTTTTCCATGGCGTTGGCGATCATTTCGCCGATTTCATCGTCATTCGCGGAAATGGCGGCCACGCGCGTAATATCCTGCTTGCCGGCAACTTCCTTGGCATTGGCCTTGATCGATTCAACCGCCTTGTCAACGGCCTTCATGATGCCGCGCTGCAGAATAATGGGGTTTGCACCAGCTGCGATATTTTTCAGTCCTTCACGGATGATGGCCTGCGCAAGCAGCGTCGCGGTCGTTGTGCCGTCGCCTGCAACATCGTTCGTCTTGGTGGCGACTTCCTTCAGAAGCTGTGCGCCCATGTTTTCGAAACGATCTTCGAGTTCAATTTCGCGCGCGATCGTCACGCCGTCATTCGTAATCAGGGGCGCGCCGTACGTTTTGTCGAGCACGACATTGCGTCCCTTCGGGCCCATCGTGATGCGAACCGTGTCCGCCAGTTTATTGACGCCGATTTCAAGCAGCTTGCGCGCGTCTTCCGTGTATTTTAGATCTTTTGCCATGTATTCCTCCGAAATGTAAATGTATAGGTATTATTTAATCGACAATTGCCAAAATGTCGCTTTGACGCAGAATCGTATACTCCTCACCGTCCACTTTGACTTCGGTGCCCGCATACTTGGACAAGAGCACATGATCGCCGACTTCAACTTCCATGATGACGTCTTTTCCATCTACGACGCCGCCCGGTCCGACAGCCACAATCTCTGCTACCTGAGGTTTTTCTTTGGCGGAACCTGGTAAAACGATGCCGCCTTTCGTTGTTTCTTCAGCCTCGAGCATCTTGACGATGACGCGATCGGCCAACGGTTTCATGTTCATGCAAATCCTCCCGAATAATTGTTGACATATTTTAGCACTCAGCTGGACCGAGTGCTAACACGCTCACTATAGCGAACGACAAAACGCTTTGTCAAGCATTCTAAATGTGAACGATTTTGAACCTTATCTACGGTTTTTTGACAATGGCGTCGTACGCTCTCAGAAAGAGCGGTGTTTCGGTCATGTAGCGAAGCAGGAACGACTCGTTCAGCCAGCCGGCAAACAGCGGCACGGATGGCGCGAGCGCTGACATCAGGACCGAGCAGAGGTAAATCAGCAAAAGCCCCCAGAGCGCACCCAGCAGAAATCCGCCGATGCGATTCAGCGTGCCAATGATCGGAATTCGGTTCACGCCCAGGGCAAGCCGCTTGAGAAAAAAGCGCACCACGATCTGAAAGAAAAGGAAAAGCAAAACGATGGCGACCATGCCGGCCAGCAGTTCTGTCAGGCGATCGGCGAGGAAAAACGCCGTATCGGTTGAGGCCGTGAGACTTTGTTCGGCTATCCCGGCACTCCACGCCTGCGGAATGCCGAGTCCGGCGAGAACGTCCGTGACCTGGCCGCCCGTCTCGCTGAGACGCGCTGCAACCGATGTCTCGACATTGGTCCGAAAACCGTCGAACATCCCGGTCTGTTTCAGCGTTGCGGCAACGGGGCCGGCCAGCATATAGACGAGTACCAGCGACAGAACACCGGAAGCCAGGCTCAGGAGTGTCGCCAGAAAACCGCGCCGATACGAGATCACGCAGATGGCAAGAAAAACAATGATGACAACAATATCAATCAGCATGGTCAGCCTGCACCATAGCCATCGGGATTTTCAGACTGAAAACGCCAGAGATCGGCACACATCTCATCGAGACCGCGCGTCGCTGCCCAGCCAAGCATCCTCTTTGCCTTTGCGGGATCGGCGTACGACGTCGCGATGTCGCCCGGTCGGCGAGCCGTCACCTGACGGGCGATCGTCCTGCCGCTCGCACGTTCAAACGCGGACACGATTTCAAGCACGCTGTAGCCGGTACCGGTTCCGAGATTGAATGTTTCGACGCCGGGGTGGTCAAAGATGTACTTCAGCGCAGCCACGTGTCCGTCAGCCAGATCCATCACGTGAATGTAGTCGCGCACACCGGTGCCGTCCCTGGTGTCATAGTCGTCGCCCATCACGGAAAGTGCCGGCAGCCGCCCGACGGCCACCTTGGCGATGTAAGGCAGCAGATTGTTCGGGATGCCCCGGGGATCCTCGCCCAGCCCGCCGCTCGGGTGTGCCCCGATCGGGTTGAAGTAACGGAGCAGGGCGACTGACCAGCCGGGATTCGCCGTCGCCTGATCCCTGAGGATCTCTTCTTGCATCAGTTTTGTGCGTCCGTACGGATTGCCGGGGCAAAGCGCAGCCGTTTCCGGAATCGGTACCGAAACAGGGTCGCCGTAAACTGTCGCCGACGAAGAAAAGACAAAGCGCGTCACGTCAAATGTGTCCATCAAGTCAAGCAGCGTCAACGTAGAATCGAGATTTGTGCGGTAATACCGGAGCGGGTTTGCCACCGATTCGCCGACTGCCTTCAGCCCCGCAAAATGGATGACCGCATCGATTGGCTGCTGGTGAAAAACGCGGGTCATGGCATCTTTGTCACAGACATCCGTCTGAAAGAAGGTAAAATCCTTGCCCGCTATGTCGCGTACGCGGCGCACCGCCTCCATGCGGCTGTTCGACAGATTGTCGACCACCACCACATCATATCCGGCCTCGAGCAGCACGGTCACCGTGTGACTGCCGATAAATCCCGCTCCCCCTGTCACTAGAATCGTCGCCATCGTATCTCCGCCTCTTCATTTCGTTGTCATCATTATACGTGAGCAAGCCACTTTGGCATACTCCCCGCTCAGAAGGACGGGTATTTTCGGCACAGTCAATAAACACCTGCAGATCGCGTTCTCGTGAGCCCGGATGCGATATAATAGGATCCGATGTCTGAAAACAGCGAAAAAAAGAAGACGCGGTTCGCCTGGGGTGAATTGTTCGCGTTTTATCGGGGCGAGTTTACTCGCCTCTACGTTTCACTTGCGGCCACACTCGGTTCATCCGCAATGGTGCTTCTGATTCCTCTCGTCGTCGGCTATCTGGTGGATGACGTACTCCTCAATCAGGGAGCGTCCGTATTGCCGGCCATTTTCGGTCGTTTCTTCGGCCATATCGGTGACCGCGCCTATCTGCTTCAGAACTTGTGGGTATTCGGTGCAATCATATTGGGGCTGTACGCGCTGGACGGCATGTTTTCCTATCTCAACAACGCGCGGATCACGCGATTTGCCGAAACGGGTGCGCTGAATATGCGCCTTCGCCTCTTTTCGCACCTGCAGCGACTGCCGTTCGCCTATCACAAGCAGGCTCAGACAGGCGATCTGGTGCAGCGCTGCACGACGGACGTCGATCAGATACGACGATTTTTTCAGATGCAGCTGTCGGAAATGGTACGCTGCCTGGCGCTGGTCGTCATCGCAACGGTAATGATGTTCCGTCTCGATACGAAAATGGCGCTGGTCGCGATTGCATCCACGCCGATCCTGTTCGTCTCCTCCTGGATTTATTTCAAGAAGCGCCGCTACGCGTTTCGTGTCTGGGATGAAGCCGAAGGCGTGATTTCCACGGTGCTTCAGGAAAACATTACCGGCGTGCGCGTCGTGCGTGCCTTTGACCGAACGGACTTTGAAATCGAAAAGTTTGCCGTACATAACAACGCCCTCAACCGGGTGGCGAAAGAACAGTTCCGCATCATGGGCGACTTTTGGATGGCATCCGATCTGCTTGCCTTTTCGCAGCTGGCAGCTGTCATTATTGTCGGTGCGATTGAAGCGATCGACGGGAACATTTCGCTCGGCACGCTGCTCATCTTTATTTCCTACTCTGAGAATCTGATCTTCCCGCTGCGAGGTCTGGCCAGACTGCTGGCGGATGCCGGCAAAATGCAGATCTCCTTTGACCGGCTGAAAGAGATCCTGGATGAAAAGCCTGAACCGGGCGACGAAGACCTGCTCGATCCTGTGCTCAAGGGACAGGTTGAATTTGACCGGGTCGATTTTGCCTATCCCGACGATCCCAGGCCAGTACTGAAAGACGTCAGCTTTGACATCCGCCCCGGCCAGACACTTGGCATTCTCGGGCCAACCGGGTCCGGCAAATCATCGCTTCTGCAGCTTCTGCAGCGTCTCTATGAACCGACGAACGGGTCGATCCGGTTTGACGGGATCCCTGCAACCGAAATTTCGAGGGAAAGCCTGCGCCGCCAGATCGGCCTCATCCTGCAGGAGCCGTTCGTCTACTCCCGCACCATCATGGAAAATATCCGCATGCCGCGTCCGCAGGCCAGTGACACGGATGTGAAAAATCAAGCCAAAACAGCCAGACTGCACAGGGAAATTCAACAGTTTGAGGACGGCTACGAGACGATGGTCGGTGAACGGGGCGTCACACTCTCCGGCGGCCAGAAGCAGCGTCTGACCATTGCCCGGGCCCTGATCCGAACGTGTCCGATAATCGTCTTTGACGATTCACTATCGGCCGTGGACATGGAAACCGACCGTGAAATCCGCCGGGCCATGCGCCGTTCGGGTGGCAGCATCACCACATTCATCGTGTCGCACCGCATTTCCACACTGATGCATGCCGACCGGATTATCGTGCTTTCGGAAGGCAAAGTCGCCGAGTCGGGGACGCACGGCACACTGCTCGAAAACAACGGACTGTATCGCCGCGTCTACGATATCCAGCGGGCATATCTTGAGGAGGATGCATGAGTCAGCGTGAAGATATCGACTACAGCGAGCACTTCTCGACCGATACCTGGTCCCGATTTTTCCGGCTTGCGAAGCCGCTGAAGAAGCAGTTCGTCCACCTCTTCATCGTCATGGCCTGGGTCGCGGTCTTTGACAATATCGCCCCGCTCATGACCCGCTTCGCGATCGATTATTTCATCGCCGAGAATACAAAGGACGGGCTCGTGCTGTACGGCATCGGCTTCGCCGTGGTTGTGCTGATGCAGGCGCTCGGTACAAAATTCTTCCTCAAGGTGGCCGGCGGCATCGAAGTTGAAATCGGCCATCAGATCCGCGATGAAGGCTACCGCAAGCTTCAGTCCCTTTCCTTTTCGTACTACGACAAGACGCCGGTCGGCTGGATCCTGTCGCGGCTGATTGCCGATACATCCCGTCTCGCAGAAGTCGTCGCCTGGAGTCTCGTCGACATTTTCTGGGGCGGTGCATCGATCATCGCCATCATGGTGATGCTCCTTGTCATGGACTGGTCTTTGGCGCTCTTATCTCTGCTGATCGTCCCGGTTCTGTTCGTCGTTGCCATTTTGTTCCAGCGGCTGCTGCTGAAAGTGCAGCGCGACATCCGGCGGGAAAACTCAAAACTGACCGGCGAGTTCAATGAAGGCATTATGGGTGCGAGGACGACGAAAACCCTGCACCGCGAGAAGAAGAACACAGAGGAGTTTCGCGAAACGGCGACCAGGCTCTACGGCTACAGTTTGCGCGCCGGCAGGCTGTCGGCCATGTTTTTGCCGATCATTTCGCTTCTCGGTGCAGTGGCCGCCGCCGTCGTCCTGACCGTGGGCGGACAGCGCATGGAACAGGGGCTCTTGCAGCTCGGCACCCTGTACGCTTTCTTCATTTATACAATGCGGCTCTGGGAGCCGATCCGGCATATCGCGAGGGTGTTTCGCGATCTGCAGTCAGCTCAGGCCGCTGCCGAGCGCGTGATGGCACTGCTGGCGGAACAGAGCGATCTCACGGATGACCCGGATGTGCTGGCACGTTACGGGAACAAAGACGGAGAGGGCCGTGAACCATGGCCGGCGATAGACGGACGGATCACTTTTGACAACGTGACGTTTGCCTACAAATCAAACGAAATCATCCTGGATCGTTTCAATCTGGACATCAAAGCCGGCGAAACGATCGCGCTGGTCGGCGACACGGGAGCCGGCAAGTCGACCATCGTGAATCTGCTCTGCCGCTTCTATGAGCCGACAAAAGGGCGCATTCTGATCGACGATGCCGATTATCGCGAACGGCCTCTGTCCTGGCTTTATTCCAATCTTGGCTACGTGCTCCAGACACCGCATCTGTTCTCCGGAACGATCGCTGACAATATTCGCTACGGCAAGCTTGATGCGACGGACGACGACATCGAGCGCGCGGCAAAGCTCGTGTCCGCGCACGACTTTATCATGCGGCATGAAAACGGCTACGCGACCGAAGTCGGCGAAGGCGGCGGCCGCCTCTCGACCGGAGAAAAACAGCTGATCTCGTTTGCCCGTGCTGTCATTGCGGATCCGTCCTTTTTTCTGCTCGATGAAGCGACCGCCTCGATCGATACCGAAACGGAACACGCGGTCCAGCAGGCAATCGAAACCATCCGCCGCGGCCGCACCATGATCGTGGTGGCACACCGTCTCTCAACCATCCGCAACGCCGACCGCATTCTGGTCATTCATGACGGCCGCATCGTCGAAGAGGGCACTCACGACACCCTGCTGGAACAGAAAGGGCGATATGCCGACCTGTACCGCATGCAGTTCATGCAGGAATCCTACGATGAGCTGGACTTCAGCGCCAGGGCAAATCAACCGGATATGGGATCATGACATGAATGACTTCGAAGGCAAAAACCGTCTGCTCCTGATCGCATATATCGGGGAAACGGAACCGGTACCGTATGCGTTGCTCGTGACCTTGATCCTGTCCAGTCTCAGCATGGACTACTTTGCATTCCAGGACGCGCTTGAAGGCGTTCTTGAAGCCGGTCTTGTCACCACAGATGGCGAGAGCGGCTCGGACGCACACGGACAGCCCCGCATCACCTATCGCCTGAGTGAAAGCGGCCGGCAGGTTCTGGACTCACTCGGGTCTCAGCTTTCACAGGCGGAGCGCAACTGGCTCAGGCAGCACGCACCGGACTACATCAGGCAGTTTTATGAAAACAGCCTGGCCGGTGCCGCCTATCGCATGGTCGAGGACGGCTTCATGGTAAGCCTTGGTCAGGCCAAAGATGGGTCCAGTGTCCAGGTTGTCTTTTCTGTACCGGATGAAGCGAGTGCAAAAAAAGCCGTCAGCCGGTTTCGTCACCGGGCCGACGGCATCAGTAAATATATCAGACGTGTTCTGCTCGAGGATCAGTGAGCGAGCCGATTCACCTCGGCGACCAGACGG
Organism: Clostridiaceae bacterium; assembly: GCA_012838355.1. Taxonomy (GTDB): domain Bacteria; phylum Bacillota; class Clostridia; order Saccharofermentanales; family DTU023; genus DUPJ01. The sequence continues at coordinate 11,974 of DUPJ01000007.1, read as the reverse complement.
TCCGCCAGCTGATCGATCGGTTCCAGTCCGTCCTCGACAGGCAGCCCCTTTATGATGACGGAATCGAGCCATTCGGCTTTCAGTCCTGACAGCAGCGATTTCATCGTCTTCTCCACCTGCGACCCCCAGCCATAGGACCCCATCAGGGCCAGGCGTTTCGCTTTCGGTTTCAATGCATTCATCAGAACAGCCGCAAAGGCCATGTTGGGATGCGGACCGCCAAGTACGGTCGGCGTTGCAAGCACCACGGCGGCCGCGTTGACAGCCTTGTGCATCGCTTCGCCGACTACCGTGCGCAGATCCGTGTGCTCGTCGCCGATGTCGTGGGCCGTCACTCTGGCACCCTGGGCCGCCAGCCGCTGGGTCAGGCGCTCAACCATGGCGCGCGTGCTCTCGTGCATCGACACGTAGATGACCACGATGCGGTCGGATACGTCATCGCTCGTCCAGCGCTCGTAGCGGCTCAAAATGACATTTGGATCGTGCCAGACGGGGCCGTGGGCCGGCAGAATCTTTTCGGGATTCGTTTCCCGCGTCCAGGCCGCATACTTCGTGACCATGTGGCGGTATGGCATCATGATTTCGGCATAATATACTTTTGCCTGCTCAATCTGCTCATCCTCCGCGGCGGCTTCGCCGTCCGCCAGAGCATAGTGCGAACCGAACAGATCCGACGAAAACAGCCAGCACGGCCGGTCGAGCAAAAGCATCGTATTGTCCGGCCAGTGCGCAAAGGGAATCGATTTCACCGTCAGACTCTTCGTGCCGAGCGAAATCGTCTCGCCGTCCGCAATAAGCCTGTAACGGCCAACGATCTGAGGCAGATGCGTCAGCATCAGCTCATGAACTTTTTTCGTGACGAGAATTTCCGCGTCGGGATACTTTGTCAGCAGTGCGCCGACACCGCCCGCATGATCTTGTTCCGTATGGAGACAGAAGATGTAGTCGAGTGTCTCGATGCCGAGATCTTCCAGATTCTGCAGATGCTCGTCGGCAAACAGACTGTCGACCGGATCGATCAGGCAGGTCTTCTCCGTATCGCGAATGACATACGAGTTGTACGTCGTGCCCCTGGATGTCGGCATCAGCCGGTCAAAAAACTTCAGGTCGGCATGCTGCACACTGACATCAAAAATTCCGGGAGCCAGTTCCCGTTCACTCATGAAATCACCTCTCTTAAATGAAAACCGGCCGCAGGCGGCCGGCTGTCCGAATCAGTCTTCGAGCACCGAAAAATCGCTTTGCGCCGCTCCGCAGAGAGGGCAGACCCATTCTTCCGGAAGCTGCTCGAACGCTGTGCCGGGTGCTACGTCATTGTCGGGATCACCGATCTCGGGATCATAAACATAACCGCAAAGGTCACAAATGTACTTGCTCATCGTAATAACCTCACTTTGTTTTCTGGTGGCAGACCACCGCGACAATTATAAACCATTGACTGACATAAACAAACTGTCGTGCGGCTAAAACCACGGTCTCGTCAAAGATTAAGACGTGGAGATAATGGAAGTATTGCATTCAGGTTTAATTGAGTGGATGAGGATGACACCCCCTTTCATAAGGTAAACAATGGAGCCAATCTCCATACCGACCCTGTTTGGGAGGTGTCAGTGATGACGGTGACGAAGTCGATTCGCGAGATGTCGGAGGGTATTGAGGATCCTCGGTGTGCCTGCGATGTCAAGATCCCCCTTTATGATGTTCTGGCAGTCAGCATCGCAGCCATCCTCTGCGGCCAGGAAGAGTTGAGCAGCATGATGGATTACATCGACGTGCATGCAGACGAACTGACCGCGCAGTTCGGTCTCTCCTCGATTCCTTCCGAATCCACGCTCCGCCGGGTGCTGTCTTTGATTAATCCGCTTCAGTTCGGTATCGCCTGTCTTGGTCTGATGCAGCGCGGCGGTATCGAGCCCGGTGACGTGATCGCGGTTGATGGTAAGGCCATTCGCAGTACAGAGAAGCTGAAATCGTTACAGCGCGGGTTGCGCGTCCTCATAGGACATGGCCGCACGGAACAGCGTACGTGTTCTATCGTTCGTATGGACGGTTTGCCGGAACTTCAGGAGTGGAGCGGGATTGCCTTGTTCATCGCCATGGATCGTACGACCGAGCAGGATGGCCGCATCACTCAGGAACGTTCGTACTATTTCAGCTCGCTTCTCGGTACCGCGACGCATCTTTGGCACCTGATCCGAGATCACTGGCAGATTGAGTCCATGCATTGGATGTTGGATGTCACCTTCCATGAAGATGCCTGTCGCGCACATAATCCGATCTTGCAGTTGAATTTGAACTTGCTGCGCAAGCTCGCGCTGACGATTCTCCGCCAGCACCTCAAACGCCAAGCGGACACCGGCGACAAGAAAGCGGTTCGCCGCAGCCTGCGCCAGCAAATGAACCGTTGCCTCGCTCATGTCAGCACACTGGTTGAGGTGCTCTCCCAAGCTGATATTGCGTCTCTGTTTGCTGCTGAACTAGACGCCTGAAGGCTTGGGTTGGGGTAACTATCTGCCGTGACAAGAAGAAGAGTCTGCTTGAGCACAGATTCCCGCCTAACGACTTGCCGAGTAAAGCCTGATCATGAATCAGACCAACGCGGAGCCTCGGCCGCAACGTTGATCTTGTCGTCCGTAACCTTATTGTCTTAATTTTTGACGAGACCGTATGGCAAATATACTTACTTTTGATATAACGCACAAAAAATGGTATTGTAAACGTCATAAATGCCAGCAAAATGTTTCAAAGGAAAATATCATGAATAAAATGTTTGTTGCCTTAATCCTTGCCATACTTGTATTTATTACGGTTCCAGTCAAAGCAGATACGGTGATTACTGAAGTAGCACCATGTGTAAATGGTTTTCATTTAGAAGATGCTAAGGGTATAGGCGTTGCCCGGAAACTTAACGGAGATCTTATTGTGTATGGAATTGCTTGGCAATGTATCCATTGTGGTGAGTGCTTAGTAACGGAAAACAACCCAACTTTTTTTTATAAGCCGCGCGTTGGCGTATACGCAACAAAAGGATGGGCTGATAGCGTAGTGGGTGGTGTTATGTCGCTTTGGACTAATGCATATGGTTATGAAGCAACGAATAGATTGCCTGGTTATCGGTTCAGATAGTCTTTTGCTCAGGCTATATTGGTGATACCTATGGAGGTGCGATATGAAAAAATTGTCAACTGCATATGTTAAGGTGCTCGTCCTATTAGCATTGGTAATAGTATGCACTTTTTCTGTATCGGCGAATGCTGCTGATGCACAAGCGGTAATTTTGCAAGTACAGAATAGTTTCATAAATGAACTGGTAACCATTGATGATCATGTTTATGCCATTCATGATGATGTATTGGTTCGTTGTCATTTGACCACAGGCAGGACAGAGGCAATTGCCGCGATAGAGCCAAGCCTAAGGTCAGCTTCTGACCGCTACATGTTATTCAATAATGCCGGGCAATTGTGGGTGCTTGCCTCGATGTCAGAAGAGAAAGATCTTTCAAGGCGAGCTGTCCTCGCACCAGTTAATATCGTAAATGGTACCGTCGGAGAACCCCGGTACGAACTGCCTGGCTGGCCGCATTCAGCGGTATTTGCTCGTGATGTTTTTTATTACAGCGTTATTACAGAAGAAACAGGCGATCAATCAGCCTTGCACATGCTAGACACCATAAACGGGGAAAGCCATGTTATTAACGAGAATTCGGTTATCTACATCGTTGCTGGAGAGAAGTACATCAGCTATTTGCCCATAAAGATGATTAGCAATGGTGCTCGTTCCCAGCCTGAAGGGGGTAACTTATTCTTTATTCATCGCTTTGATTCTGCGAAATCATTGGAAACCAAAACGCCAGTTAATGCCACAGTGCCTGTTTTTGCGGACATGCAAGATACGTATATAACAATGCAGATGAATGTTGACAGAAGATTGAATTTTCAATTGATGCGTGTTGACGAACAAGGCAAAGAAACGAACACGTTCCCATTTGGCAGTGGCCGCATGCCAGTGATGCTTGCGTACGATGGATATGTGGCGTTACTTGCCACGCATAATAACGGCATTATTTACATGCTGGATCAAGATCTTAATTTGTTACACAAGTGGGAAATGGTGGATGCGTGTAATGTGCAATTGCTTTCCATGGATGAGGCACATGTCTATGTATCTCAACGCGATAATTCGTCTAATCCGGCACATTTAGCGTATGCTTGTGCTGATTATCGCGAGGATCAGCCGGATTGGAAAGTACTTTTCGGCGACAGTGGAATCGATTAATCAGGGTCTGTTGAACACCGCCGAAGCACCTGAAGTTACTGCTAGCGTAATTTGTCAGTAAATAGCCGAGCCTTTTTGTCCATAAACTGCCAACGTTATTGCCCACTTTCGGAACGTAGCAGCCGTGTCGGCGCGTCGGGTCACCACCGATGTTTAGGGAACCGCTGATCAAAGGCGATTCTTCCTCAGGCAAAACTTGAAATTATTAAAATTCAAGCGAATTGCCCCGTTTATGGTTCGTAGTTTCTCGTTTTCGCCACCCCATCGAGGTGGTTTTTCAATAAAAGGACAGACCTATCCTTGTATTGGTATCAGACTTCGACCAGCGCGTGCACTCGCATACAAGTTCGCACTCGCCGCCAAGGTGTAAAGTCGATTCAAGTTCTTGGCGATGCCGCGATAAACCGTCTTCTTATAGCCGCACTGTACTTTGATGAAGCGGAACACGAATTCCACCTTGCTCCGAACGGCGGACTTTTGACGCTCAATCGCGCGCTCCCAATACTGACCATTGTTTTCAGCCTTGCGATACACCTGACCAGGGCGTCGGTTTATGCGGTAGTCAATCAATCGCTTGTGCGCATCTCCTTGTATCTCGGGACGTTTCTCCAGCCCTGTGTAACCGGCATCGCCGTAGAATACCTCATCATCTGGACGAATCAACTCCGCGGCGCGGCTGATATCGTGTTCATTGGCCGGCCCGGCAGCAAGCCCGGTGATATGACCAGAGCCTGCGTCAACACCGGCATGAAGCTTCATCCCAAATGCCATTCATTTCCCTTCTTGGTTTGATGCATCTCCGGATCCCGACGCTTCGCTTGATTCTTCGTCGACGTCGGTGCCGCGATAAGGGTGGCATCCACGATGCTCCCGCCGCGCATGATCTGGCCGCTTGCCTCTAATTGACGGTTGATCTCAGCAAACAAGCGTTGGCTCAGCTGGTGTTCCTCCATCAAGTGGCGAAAGTGAAGCAAGGTGGTGGCATCAGGGGCTTTCCCTGTCACAAAGTTCACTCCCATGAACTTGCGCATGGCATAGCTGTCATAAATGGCATCCTCAACACCTTCATCCGATAACGTGAACCAGGCCTGAAGCAGATACATACGGAGCATGGTCTCGAGCCCCGTTGGGCGACGACCACGCGTCTTGCTTGATTCGTCATAGTAATATGGACGGATGATGTCGAGCCATTTCGGCCATGGAATAATTGCATCCATGGTATCCAAAAACTGCTCGCGCCGGGTCGTTCTGCTGCGGTTGCTGTATTCGAAATCACTGAAGGTTTGTTGAGACATAATCCGATTCCTGTCCTCATTTATTTGACTACATTTTATCTCAGTGACAAGCATGTGTGAGAATTAATCAGTGGTTCCTTAGATTTCCTGTTCAATCACGAATCGTACGTCGCGGCCGGACAAGACGCCCGTCTCGCGCTGCGCGACAAAGATCAGGGCGTGCGTACAGATTTTGTTAATCATTCTCAGGCAGCCTGCGGAGAACTGAAAGACTTCGCTGAGTGGATCGTCGGCAAAGATCGGACACAAATAGCCTACATAAATAGCCTAATTTAGGCTAAATGGTCGGACAAAAATCCCCGAAACACCCTATCTGTCTGGTTATGTAGATAATTTACGAGAGTTCAAAGCTCTCCTTCTCCGCCACAATTTGTCCGTAAACTCCCTATTTTAGGGGGGTATCGGACTGGTCATCATGTAAGAAAATAGTTGGTGTCCAGCTTGGAAATCGCGGCCGCTATGAACTGCACCATATGGTCTCGTCAAAAATTAAGACAATAAGGTTACGGACGACAAGATCAACGTTGCGGCCGAGGCTCCGCGTTGGTCTGATTCATGGTCAGGCTTTACTCGGCAAGTCGTCAGGCGGGAATCTGTGCTCAAGCAGACTCTTCTTCTTGTTACGGCAGATAGTTACCCCAACCCAAGCCTTCAGGCGTCTAGTTCAGCAGCAAACAGAGACGCAATATCGGCTTGGGAGAGTACTTCAACCAGTGTGCTGACATGAGCGAGGCTCAACTCTTCCTGGCCGCAGAGGATGGCTGCGATGCTGACTGCCAGAACATCATAGAGGGGGATCTTGACATCGCAGGCACACCGAGGATCCTCAATACCCTCCGACATCTCGCGAATCGACTTCGTCACCGTCATCACTGACACCTCCCAAACAGGGTCGGTATGGAGATCGGCTCCATTGTCTACCTTATGAAAGGGGGTGTCATCCTCATCCACTCAATTAAACCTGAATGCAATACTTCCGTTATCTTCACGTCTTAATCTTTGACGAGACCCTGCGGCTAAAACACCCACTCAAATTCGCTGCCCGCCAGATACACGGTATCCCCTTCCTTTATGCCGAGCTGAACCAGTTCGTCATAGAGTCCGTGATGGCGAATCTGCCGTTCAAAGAAGCGCAGCGACTCGCGATCCGTGAAGTTGGTCGACTGAACGAGCTCGCGAATCCAGTTGCCTGTCACGACCAGGTGCCCGTCGTCTTCTCTAATTTCGTAACGCGGTGCTTCCTCGAAGCGGAAAACTTTCTTCAGTTCACTTTCGTCATAGAGCGCTGGTTTCGGCATTTGCGGCACCGCGTTTACCAGTGCCTGCTTCAGTGAGTCAATGCCGTCATGCGTCACAGCGGAGACAACAAACAGCAGCGCCGTATCGCCAAACTGTGATTTCAGTTCAAGAATGCGAGAGGGATCCACGGCATCGGATTTTGTCAGCACAATCCATTGTTCCCGCTCGGACAACGCGCTGCTGTAGGAGGCGAGCTCTCGCCGGATCACTCGATAATCCTCAAACGGATCGCGGCCGTCCATGGCCGCTGCATCGATGACATGCAAAATGAGGCGCGAGCGTTCGATGTGCCGCAAAAACCCGATCCCCATGCCGGCGCCTTCGGCCGCACCTTCAACGAGTCCCGGGACATCGGCAAGCACCAGCGTCTGATGATCGTACTGCAGCACGCCAAGCTGCGGTTCCAGCGTGGTAAACGGATAGGCGGCAATCTTTGGCGTCGCGGCCGTCAGCACCGAAAGCAGCGTCGATTTGCCGGCATTCGGAAATCCGGCCAGCGCCACATCCGCCAGCAATTTCAGTTCAAGGGACAGCCGCCGTTCCACACCGCTTCGTCCCGCTTTGGCGAATTGCGGAGCCTGCCGCACAGAATTTTTAAAGAACGCGTTGCCCATGCCGCCTGTGCCGCCTTCTGCGACGACGACCTCATCACCGGCTGACACGAGATCGGCGACAAGGCGGTCCGTTTCGAGATCTCGGATAACCGTTCCGGGCGGAACGAGAATGACAACCGGTTCAGCCGACTTGCCGTTCCGGTTGCGCTTGCCGCCCCCTTCACCGTGGTCAGCCCAGAATTTTCGCTTGTAGCGAAAATCAAGCAGCGTGTTCTTTTTGTCATCGGCCCGTATAAGTACAGAACCGCCCCGGCCGCCGTTGCCGCCGTCCGGTCCGCCGTTCGGTATATACTTCTCTCGCCGAAACGAAACGGCTCCGTTGCCGCCGTCGCCCGATCGAACTTCAATATTCACATGATCGTAAAACATGGATAACTCCGATTCAGTTCAAATAAAAAAAAGCCTGAAGCCGGGCTTCAGGCAAATACACGCATGACGTCCGCTTAAACCAGCGGATAGACGCTGGCCTTTGTGCGCTTGCGGTCGATGTGCTCGTAGCGGACAATGCCGTCGATCAGCGAAAACAATGTGTCGTCCTTGCCGATGCCGACGTTATCGCCGGGATGGATTTTCGTGCCGCGCTGACGGAAAATAATGCTTCCCGCCTGACAGAACTGACCGTCGCCCAATTTCGCGCCAAGTCGTTTCGATTGCGAATCGCGTCCGTTTCGGGTACTACCCATGCCTTTCTTATGTGCCATATATAAATCCTCCTGAAGGTCAGTGCTATGCCTGAATGCTGCCGATTTCGAGTTTCGTGTAAGGCTGACGGTGTCCCTGCTTGCGACGATACCCTTTTTTGGCTTTGTACTTGAAGATGATGATCTTCTTGCCTCTGCCCTGCTTCACAATGGTGGCCGACACTTTCGCACCTTCCAGAAGCGGCGTTCCGAACTTCAGTCCGTCATCCCCGCCTATCGCCAGCACATCGCTAAGCTCCAGCTTGTCGCCTTCTTCACCGGCGAGCTTCTCCACATACAGTGTGTCGCCTTCTTCAACGCGGTACTGTTTGCCGCCTGTCTTGATAATTGCGTACATTGCGTAACCTCATTTTTTTCAAGTCTCGCCCGGAGCCGGCAGGTCACCCGTTTAGAAGCCTCCCCGAAGCGGTCGCCGAAGCAGTATCGCACGGCAGGCCAAAAAAGTCAAATTCTCGATTTTTTGCGACTGTTCCCGCAGACCCCTTTGTTCTTGTTTTTTTGAGATCACTGTAATATCCTGCTTAAGCAGTCCGATACGTGACTTTTGCCGCTCCCAGCTCCCGCGGAGGCCTATGCGAAAAACATATCAACAGCTGAAGTGGTTTCTCCAATTATACCGACGGCAATACGTGCTGGCGATCCTGCTCATTCTCGCGAGCTATGCGGCATCTTTAATCCCGCTCCGCCTGGTCGGCTATATGTCGGACCGTATCGTGGCAGGCACCATGATGATTCCGGAACTGGTCCGGCTGGTGGTCATGATGCTGGGGCTGACCGTGCTGCTTTACGTCGTTACGTATTTCTGGCAGCTATACACGTTCAAAGCATCCGATGTCATTGCGTTTGAGACAAGAAAGCGCCTCGTCAGAAAATACCTTGCACAAAGTCCGCCGTTTTTTCAGCGCAATTCTACCGGAAGCCTGATGGGCAAAGCGACGAATGACGTCAGCTCGCTCGAGACGCTGGCCGGTTTCGGTGTCATGTCGCTGATTGACGCAACGATTTACCCGTTCAGTCTGCTCGTCATTATGGCGACCACCCTGTCCTGGAAACTGACGCTGTTTTCGATCGTGCCCCTGCCGCTGCTCATCTTCCTCTCGACAAAGCTTGGCGCCGTCTACAACCGGCGCTATGACGAAGCCCAGCAGGCGTTCGACGAAATGAACGAGCGCGTACTGGAAAATATCGCCGGCGTGCGCGTCTTGCGCGCATTTGGCCAGCAAGCGGCAGAAGAAGCCGGTTTTTCCGGATCGGCCGAACATCTCTACGAAAAGCATATGGCGGTGGCGCGTCTTGAAGCGCTGTTCCCGGCACTGTCGAGAGTCGTGCCCGCACTGTCCTATGTCGTCGCCATTGTGCTGGGGGCGCACTACGTCGGCATTGGCGAGATGACGTCCGGCGAACTTGTCTCCTTCGTCATTTTCCTCAATATGCTGGCGTGGCCGATGCTGGCGCTGGGCGAGTTCATCAACATACTGGAGCAGGGATCGGCGTCACTGGACCGCATTGAGGAGCTGACCTTCTATAAGGAGGATGTCAGTGACCGTCCCGGTGCCGTGCCATATGCGGGAGGCGGCGACATTGTCTTTGACGGTCTGGACTTTTGTTATCCCGATACCGGCACAGATGTTTTGAAGGACATCCGGTTCACACTCCGGTCCGGACAGACACTCGGTCTGGTCGGTCCCGTCGGCAGCGGCAAAACGACTTTGCTGAAGCAACTTTTGCGGTTTTATCCGCTCGAGCGCGGGCGCGTCCTGCTCGGCGGACGCCCGCTCGAGGATTATTCGATTGACAGCGTGCGCGCGGCCGTCGGCTACGTGCCGCAGCAGCATGTCCTCTTTTCCAGAACGATCGCGGAGAACATCCGCATGGGCGAACAGTGCGGCAGCGGTCTGTCACTCGACGAGGCCGTGGAGCTGGCTGATTTTGCAAAAGATCTGCCGCAGCTCCCGGCTGGATTGAACACGCTCGCAGGCGAAAAGGGCGTCGCGCTTTCCGGCGGTCAAAAGCAGCGCATCCAGATCGCCCGCGCCCTGATCGCCGAGCCGGAGATTCTGATTCTGGACGACAGCCTCTCGGCCGTCGATGCCCAGACACAGGAGAAACTGCTGGCCGCGCTGCGGCGCACCCGCCGCGGCAAAACGACCCTGATCTCGGCACACCGCCTGTCGGCCGTGATGCATGCCGACCTGATTCTCGTTCTCGACGACGGATGCATTGCGGAACACGGCACGCACCATGAGCTGATGGCATACGACAACTGGTACAAGGCGCAATTCCTGCGCCAGCAGCTGGAACAGGAGGCGGTACATGCCCGTGCCTGATTCTGAACGAAGCCACAAGCGCTTCCGCACTGCCCGCCTGATCCAGTACGCGCTCAAATCGAAGCAGGCCTTGCTCATGGGCTTTGTGCTCACGGCCGTGGCCGTTGCGGCTGATTTGCTCGGCACCTACATCATCGGAAGGCTGATCGACGGCCATATCCGGGTCGGGCAGACGAATCTCACCATCCTCGTGCAGATGGCAGGCGTGTTCTTCCTCTCCGTTTTGATTGCGGCCGCCATGCGCTACTTGTCTGCGCTCTTTTTTCACAAGGCTGCAAACCGGCTCACAGTCGATATGCAGCGCGATGTGTTCAACCATGTGCAGAAGCTGCCGATCGCATTCTTCGACCAGTTGCCGGCCGGCAAAGTCGTTTCACGCATCACGAATGACGCCAAGGCCGTGCGCGTCCTGTTTCAGGTCGTCCTGGTCCAGCTGGCGACAGCCCTTATTTATATGCTCGGCATCTACATCATGCTCCTGATTCTCGATGCCACCTTATTCTGGCTGATGGCTGCGCCGCTGCCGATCATCGGCTGGCTCGTCTATGACTTTCGCAAGAAGTCGGCCGTCTATAACCGCGATTACCGCAAAGCACTCTCCGAACTGAACGGCAACCTGAACGAAAACATTCAGGGGATGGACATCATTCAGGCGACGCGGAAGGAAACGGAAACATTTGAACGTTTCAGCGCAATCAACAAGGACGTGTTCGAGCACGGCTTCAAAATGACGAAACTATTCGCCTACTCCGTCTTCAATGCAACGACCACCCTGCAGTATGTGCTGCTTGCACTCGTCATGCTCTATTTCGGCTATGGTCATCTGGCCGGTGCCTGGCTTGTCCCGATCGGAAATATCTATATCTTTCTGGATTACATGAACCGGTTTTACGGGCAGGTTTCGCATGGCATGACCCGTATCGGTGAATTGGAGCGTGCACTCGGCGCCGCTGACCACATGTTCGAACTGATGCGCGAACCCGAGGCAGCACTGCGGCCGAACACGGGCCTGACATTGCAGGGCGGCGTTCGCTTCGACCACATCACCTTTGCCTATCTGGACGAACCCGTTCTGAAAGACGTGTCGTTCGCAGCGGCTCCCGGTCAGACCGTAGCATTTGTCGGTCATACGGGATCCGGGAAAAGCACGATCATGAATCTCATTTTCGACTTCTATGAGGCGCAGGCTGGCACCATATACTTCGACAACCGGCCGCTCAGCGAACTGGGACAAGATGACATCCGAAACCAGATGGCCATCGTCTTGCAGGATCCGTTTTTGTTTGCCGGAACGCTGTACACGAACGTGACCCTGGGCGACACGCGGTTTTCGAAAGAAGATGCGGTACAGGCGCTGCTTGATGTCGGCGGACGTCCATTTCTGAACCGCCTGAAGAACGGAATCGACACACCGGTAAGAGAAAAGGGCAACGAATCTTCACAGGGCAAGCGCCAGCTCGTT
>DUPJ01000098.1 GCA_012838355.1 Clostridiaceae bacterium | reverse complement strand
TACCGTAGAGAAGATCCTCACGATCAGATATTTTTGACGCAATCGACTAAACAGAGCTTCACTCCGGCCATCGACTCAGAGGACGTCGAAACGTCAGACATTGAACTCGCCAATGGAATGAAGGGGATGAGAGTAACCAAGCAGAACGCCAATATGCTGGTTCTTCATAACGATGATTATGCCTTCTTGCTGTCTTCACAGAGTGGTGATTTGAACGAGTTGATCAAATTCGCTGAATCGCTGGCACCTGAAAAATAGTCACCACGTACCATACGTGAACGCTTTACACGGCCGGAGTAAGCTCGGTCGTGTTTAGCGAGCCATGCGTCATAAAACAAGGCGTTAAAAAGAGATTTGCCACTATTTGTCACACTTAGACGCTTTTCAAGGTTATAGAGAGTAAGACCGTGTTATGCGAGCCATATTATGACAAGGTGAGGCTGCAAAAAATAGTTGCCAACATTTGTCACACTTTGATGCTTTTCACGGTTATAGAGAGTATGGGATCCAGATACGGTAGGTGACTATCCGTATTGCAATTGGCCCTAAACCTAAATCTAGGGCATCGCGCCTCGCAACGATGCCCTACCTTTTTTCTTAGGAAAGGAATTGTCATGAAGAATACTCTGAAATTGAACTTGTTATTGTTAATGACCGTTTTTCTGATATTTGGCTGCCAAAGTCAACTCGCAGATGAGACCAAAGTTACAGAAACGGTTATTAATGAAGTGAAACAAGATAGTAATCAGAATCTAGAGGCATCCCCAAATCCCAACAAGGAAGTCAAAAAGCCAGCACGACAACGCACGCCAGATGGCCCCATGTCCCAGATGCCGTTGGGGGCTGACGATTACTTTACTTTAACTGGTGACAACATACTTAATCCAATGGAAAAGGCTCAAATCGAGGGGTTTGGCGGCTCAATATATGAGGTTTTGCCTAAGACTGCCGAAGTCTTTACGGAGTCGATTCCGCTGGATGCATTTTCGGATGGCCGCGTTTTGGATTCTTTCGTTATGACTGTCCCTGAAGAACGAATTATCGAAATCGACGAAGAGACCTTAGCGCAGGGATTGGCATTTATCTCGGTTGAATTGGATGTAACGGTACTGGAAAATTCTGAGGAGGACGTCAATTCACTCAGGGTCGACACAATTTACTTGATTAATCAAAATGATCTTATGAAAAATCACGAGCATTGGGTTGCTGCCATAGTGCCGTTGGACGACAACATTCAACTAAGCAATGATCCCGGTAAGTTTTACGCTTTTCTCGCGGAGCCAGGTGCCACTGGGCGTCTGCGGCTTGGTTATGTCGTTCCTGCAGAAGATGCCATCAACAACGAATTACTGCTTTTGATTGGACATAGTGTTATAGATCCAGTATTTTACCGTCTCTCTGACTTATTGGCTGAGGAACCGACCGCATGAACAAGATGATCAAAATGGAGCTGCGTAAGTCCATCTGGAACAGGATGTTCCTGATGACCTTGCTTATTGGTACGGGTATTGCCTTGTGGTCAGCCTTCGACCAGATCACGATGTTCTTGGAACGCAATGCCTTCGATGAATGGTACCGTGCAACATCCGGTACTAACGATAACCCTGAAGTCGCTATCGTGACTTTGTTTAACACTTGGATCGGTCAAGATTACTCGGCTGTCGCCACCACCATTTTTTACACGCTGTTTCCAATCCTTTGTGTGTTGCCTTACGCATGGTCTTTTTTTTCGGAGCGAACTAGCGGTTATATGCGGCAACTGGTCGCGCGCTCCGATAAAGTGACCTATTTTATAGCCAAATATGTGGCGACGTTCGCCTCTGGAGCGCTCGCCTTGGTTATCCCTATGCTGATTAACTTCATGGTGGTCTCCTCGTTTATCCCCGCGATAACGCCAGATATAAACTACGACATTTACTATAACGTCCCGTATGGTTCGCTTGGCGCGGCTGTTTTCTACGATAATCCGTTTCTTTTCGTACTTATGCGTTTCGTTATCGCCTTAGTTTATGGGGGACTTATTGCAGCCAGTGTTATTGCCATCAGCTTTTTTGTGAAGAATCGGTTTGCCATTCTACTCATCCCTTTTATTATTTTGATTCTTCTTAACTATTTTTCGGAAGCGATCGGTCACTATTTTGATGCTGCAGAAATCTCACCGATCAGTTTTCTTGGCGGTACCAGTACAAGATTTGTGACACCATCCGTGGTGATTATCTTTGCCATTGGCTTGTTTGCATTTTCACTCGGCATAACGCTCTGGAGAGGGTCGCGCGATGATGTTTTTTAAAGTACTTCGTTACGATTTGCAAAATGGTACGCTAAAAGCCTTCCGTAAGTTCCTGCTAGCCATCGCCATTTTTCTCATCTCAGCACTCGATTTTTCACTGCGCGCGCCAAGCATGCAAGCGCGGTTGAACGCGGCGCATGCCACACTTGGCGATTACTTTGCCTATGTGAACTTTGGCATGAGAGAATACGTCGTGGGTTCTCCTGAACCGTTTCGCTTTCCGGCCCTCTGGATGTTGTTTCTTTTGTTTGCGCTCTACATGGTTCTCTATTATCCATATAACGACCTGTACGGGTACGGTAAACAGGTATTGGTCAACGCGCGTTCTCGAACGAGCTGGTGGTTTGCCAAATGTGCCTGGCTCATCGTAAGCCAGATCATCTATTTCGCTTTGTTTTTTCTCACCGTCACGCTCTTCGCGAAAGCGCGCGGTGCTGTCATGACGCTTGAGGTCTCGGAATACATATTTGTCTACAACATCCCGCCCACCGACCTGCAGTTCCCCATACCCGGAAACTTCAACGTCGAGCTACTTTTATTTCCATTTCTCCTAGTCGTTGCCCTTGGCCTCTTGCAACTTCTATTATCCTTAGTGATTCGGCCGATTTTAAGCTACGTTGTATCAATTGCCTTGCTCATCGCGTCGGCTTACTACGTAAGTCCTTTCATGGTGGGTAACTATGCGATGCTCGCACGCAGTAACCAGGTCGTCTTACATGGTGTCGATAGCACGATGGGAATCATCTATCTGGCAGGTATCGCTGTTTTTTCCATGGTCGTAGGCTGGCTTTATTTCTACCGCTTCGACATCTTGTCCAATGAACGTATTTAAGGAGTCTCTAAATGATTAACGTAGAACTGATCGGCGTCACCAAGCGCATAAAAAAAGCCACGGTCATCGAGGATGTCAATGAGACCTTCCTTGGCGGCACGATTATCGGGTTAAAAGGCATTAACGGCTCGGGTAAGACCATGCTCATGCGCCTCATTGTGGGACTCATTAAGCCAACTGAAGGCAAGGTGCTCATCAACGGGAAGATGCTTGGCAAAGACATCTCATTTCCAGAGAGCATCGGGCTGCTCATAGAAAACCCCGCCTTCTTGGATCACTATTCGGGATTTATGAACCTCGAGTTGCTTGCTTCCATAAAGCAAATCGTAGGACCGGAGCGTATTCGTGAAGTCATCAGCATGGTCGACCTTGATCCGGACGATCCCAAACATTATCGCAAGTATTCACTTGGTATGAAGCAGCGTCTCGGTATTGCTGCCGCCATTATGGAGTCGCCAGACATCATTATCTTGGATGAGCCGACGAACTCGTTAGACAGCGATGGTGTCCAAATCGTCAAGGACATCATCAACGCGGAACGCGATCGCGGTGCACTCGTCATCCTCGCCTGCCACGATTACGAGACACTTAAGTTCTTATCAGATGAGATCATTGAGATTAAGAAAGGTCGTGTGGTCGGTCGCAACAAGGAGGTCAGAGTATGAAACGAAAGTACATTTTACTCACGGTTATTCTCCTTGTTGTTATCGGGTGGGGCATTCGTTTCTACTACGTAAACGCCACCTTCGACGGCCCCAAGCTGCAATACTTCAAGACGGGTGAAAAAGTTCCCTATGAAAACGACTTTTTTTACCGTGAAGATGAAGTCATTGACGGATATTTCATTACGGTGGAGGGTGCCACGCTCTACCCCATTGAAGACTATCTCGCTTTACACGATATCGAGTACGCAACGCTGCAGCGCATGAACCCAGATGGATACATCCCTGACTATATTTATGCCGTTGACGTCGTTTTTGAGAATGAAGGCAATACCGACACCAGCATGGGCCTCAATATGTTTGCCACCTTGCTAATAAGCGCAGACCTGCGCCTAATGATTAACACAGACATCTGGACGCTCATGTATCCGCATCTGCAAGGGTCCTTAACGTTTAAGTTGCATACCGACACAACCCAGGCCTTGCAGCTCCCTTACGCGGTCGAAACACAATGGGAACAAGATCAAATGCATACGAATGATTTATCCGATCGCCAGTTTGTTCTTAACATCACACAATATCCAACACGCAAACTGATTGCAGTGGATCGATATGATTAAGATTCAAAACGACTAGGCTGGTACCACGATGAAAGCAAAACGCTTGTTAATTCAAAGTCGCACCCCTTTTGAACTGTACCCCTTGTCAAGGACAGAATAGATTCTTACGTTCATTTTTGTTGTTGGCATAAGAAAAGGACGCGCACTACTGTGACCACCCCGCATTAACAATTGTTCTGTGATTACCGTTATATGTTACAAAGTTCTTTTACCGAGTCAATTGTCATTTCCCATGCAACATCGGCCGCATAAGGGTAGTTCTTCTGATATTGTGTCCACAGCTGGCGCATCCCTTCGTTTGTTTCGACGGTTGCAATAACCGTTTTCATTTTTGCCAATGTGGGGAGAGAACTTCGCATTTCAGCAGTATTGTATAGGGCGTCCTGAAACAGTGTATTGTCGATTTTTTTGTTCTGCGTCCTCGTCAGGATATATACATCGTAAAAATCTCTCATTCGTGTATTTGTTACGCCTCGTACAAGAATACTCTCAATTTTTTCTGCAAGCACTGTTTCAAGGTTGTATGCCAACACGCTGATCGTCCGGTTTTCAAACATCAGCCTAAAGTGGTACTCAATTTCGCGTGGCGTGATTTTGTCACCTGTGGTAATATCCACCTTCAACGTTTGGCGCGTGTTATCTAGCCGTGCTTCGAATGAAACTCGATAACCGGGGTATTCGGATTCTTCGCGGATTTCTTCTATATTTTTGAAGATAAAGGTGACGCTGTCATCAATGCTCACATTAAGAATATCCCGGAACAGCTCTGCAATCTGAGATTCAGACACGTTATGCCCGCGCAGAGTAGCATCTAAATCCATTGTCGTTCGGGTGTCAATCCCCACCATCGCCGCAATCAACACACCACCTTTTAAAATAAAATTGTTCCTGTACTCAGAAAGAGCGATACGTTCGAGCAGGCGTTCGAGCATATAGTTCCGGAGAATAATTTCCGCACCAACATTCTTTTCTTTTGCAAGATTACGAACGAGTGCGTTTAGCTGCATGGATGTTTTCATAACAGCACCTCCAAATAGCGATTAATCACATTACTAATACGGAACTGATCTGCAAAGGACATCAATAAATTTAAATCCTTGTCGGATCGCTTAGCATAGCGCTTCATCGCGTCTGCTACGATAGCAATATCCATCTGATTACGACTGCGGATGCAGTCACAAATTGTTCTTTCAAGGCCATAAGCGAATACATTATTTCCGAATACCGTTTGCATGGTGGTTACACCAACATCATGAAGCTCGCGCTTAATATAGAAAACGCGAATATTTTCATCTTTTAGCCGTTTGGATCGGACATTGGATGGAAGCGTTACCGCATAGCGAATAGGGTCGCGGTCTGTTAGGTCATGCAAAAATAAAGCGGTTTCATGTGAATAGATAATCGTAGAGAGTCGCTTTTGCAGGACATACATTTTGTCAAGAAACGCTTCCTGCGAGATATATACACCCTGCGCAACACGCTCAACTTCGCCCGCATTGGTAAGCAAACGCAGCATCTCTTTTGAAATGCCAGCCTCGCTTGCCTCCTTGGTTGTGATGGTACCGCCATGCTGATTCAACAGTTTGCGTAGTTTATCAGAGTAAGTCATTCACATTTCACCTTCATTTGACTTTCGTATACATATCATGATTAACATTGATTTAAAAGTCAAGTTGAGATGATGATTTTTATCGAAATGAATCAGGCGGTGAAAGGTAGATTGTTGTTAGTAATCGGTTTCATTCCCTGTGGTGAAGGTGCACTTCGTGATGACTCATTCGGATCCTTCTCGTAACGCTGAGATGTCAGTCTTCCTTTCGATGCTTAACCTCCAAGGAAACAATCGTCACCCTCAATGCACGGATCCATTATCCCACGTGGCTTGTGGGATTAACAGAAATGTCGCCACGGTACCACGACCCTGACGGACAACAATAGACAAGAAGACATTTTATTTTGATTTGTTTGAAAACGTGCGCTCTTAGCACACATAATGCGGCGTCAATAGCTTAAGGCAAAGCCAGTCGTATCACGTTGATCAACAGCCATAAATTCAATTACCATGCGTGTTTTCTAAACTTACATTATTTTGAAGTGCTGAGTTGAGCTTCGCGAAACTTGGACAGCCACCTTAAAACGTATTTTTATTCAGTTGCAATTAAGCAACAAGGTGGCTACACGTGAAGAATGATGCGGAGTGGAAATGGAAACAATGGAATTATGGGAACCCACAAACGCTGATACCAGGCCGCTTTGAACTTTAATTGCAGTGTTTTTTGAAGCGAATGATCATGGCATTCAAGAGGTAGTGGGTTCGATTCCCATCATCTCCACCACAGAGCCCTGTAACACAGTAGTTGCAGGGTTTTCACTTTTCAGTGATACTAATTTGATACTATTTTGCTTTCTGGCTTTGTCTCAGCCGGTCAGTTTCAAACACCTCTCAAGTGTCAGCATCTCATCCGAAAGCCGGTCAACACTTGATTTCGTCGCAAATGATGTCGCAATAACGAAAACATCAATAAATAAAGGTATTTTGCCGTTCGGTGTCGTATATAGATATGGAGCGGCTTTTTGCTAACATGCACGCTCAATAAGTTAAGCCGCGACGACTCAAAATAAACAACAAGCAATAGCAGGAAAGATTATTGAGCAAAACGGCACGGAGATCGATGTCGTGCGACTCGCTTCCTGGTGTGCGTCCAGCGAAAGCGCCGTCATGTAACCTCGCGATGCGTCCTGATTTCGATTGTTTCTGACACGTTGCATATTATGTGTCAGGGTCACGAATACCGAAGTACGTGATGTACTGCAGCGTCGAGACGCAGGCAGATGAATTTACGAGTGATGTGAGTTGACATGCGGCCACGACGCTGCCCGATTCAGTCAAGGTACTGACGTGGTATTGAGTCAGATAATCAATGCGCTGGATGGAAACATTGATGAACAAATAATGAGGCAGCCGAAACAATGGCATTCGCTTAGATAAGTGAGAGGAGAACACGTGGCAATAAAAAGAACGGCAGGCGCTGAAAAACAGCAAACCAAAGAGCAGTTGGCAGCAAAAGAGAAGAAACAGGCAACTGGAGGCGCGACCAGAAAAGTGGCCGCGAATAAGATGGTCGCTGGCAAAACGGCGGGCGAAGAAAATACAGAAAAGAGAATCACGGTTAATGATAAATCGGTAAAAGTATCAGCGGCAGCGCTGCAGCCCGACAAACAAGGGGAGACGGTAAATATCAATACGGCAGATGAAAATCTGCTCATGACCTTGCCTGGTGTCGGCAGGACAACGGCGACAGACATAATCGAAAATCGAGATGCCGGCGGTTCGTTTCTGAAGACGTCTGATCTGATGCGTGTCGCTGGCATTGGACCGTTAAAATTCAAGCGGCTTGAAATGTACATTACTGCGGCTGACGCTGCGACCGGCGCGCTGACCGAAGAGATCGCAAAAGAAATGCCAGCAGAGACAACGTCCGAAAAATCTGCGGCTGGCAAAGCGAGTCGAAAGACAGCCAAGGAAGAAACAGAGCCGATAGAGACTGAAGACGATGAGCTGGACGAGACAGATCTGGACAGCCTCGATGATCGTGCGATCAGTGAAGATAAATCGGCCGAGAATGATATCGATGTTGGAGATCCCTTGGAAGAGGACGAGGAAGACGAGACGGACGACACCGACGACGTTGACGACGAAGAAGAAGCCGACATTGCCGAGGAAGACAAGGACGCGCTCCAAGCGTATGATCTTGCCGTCTTGCGCCCTCTGATTCGGAAGTCGCGCAGCAAAGACAGAATACTGCACATGTCGGACGTGCTCGATCATTTAGGAAAAATTCATTATGACGAAGACAAGCTCGATGAAATTATTGAAGGGCTTGAACGAGCCGGCATAGAAATCGTTGACAGTGATGACGAGCTGCGGGAAACGAGCAAGAAAGCGGAAGCATTCAATGATGCGATGAATGTTGATGATCCTGTGCGCATGTACCTGAAAGAGATCGGCAAGGTCGATTTGCTTACGGCCGATGAAGAAAAAGAACTGGCTAAGCGGATGGAAGATGGCGATGACATCGCAAAACAACAGCTTACGGAAGCAAACCTTCGTCTCGTGGTCAGTATTGCCAAGCGTTATGCAGGACGCGGCATGTCCTTTCTTGATTTAATTCAAGAAGGGAACCTCGGCTTAATCAAAGCGGTGGTCAAGTTTGACTACACGAGGGGGTTTAAGTTTTCGACATATGCAACCTGGTGGATCCGCCAGGCCATTACGCGTTCGATTGCCGATCAGGCCAGAACGATTCGCATACCTGTACATATGGTGGAAACAATTAACAAGTTAATTCGTGTCAAGCGACAACTGCTGCAGGAGTTCGGACGTGAGCCGGAAGTCGATGAAATCGCGACGGCGCTCGAGCTTACACCAGATAAGGTGCGCAACATCATGAAGATTTCGCAGAGGCCGGTGTCACTCGAAACACCGATCGGTGAAGAAGGCGACAGCCAGCTGGGTGATTTTATTCCGGACGACCATGCGGCGTCACCAGTTGATCAGGTGTCATTTACACTGCTGAAAGAGCAAATTATGGAAGTATTGAAGGGTCTTACACCGCGCGAGTCGAAAGTATTGCGGCTTCGCTTTGGACTCGATGACGGGCGTACACGAACACTGGAAGAAGTCGGACGCGAATTCGGTGTTACGCGGGAACGCATCCGGCAAATAGAAGCAAAGGCTTTGCGTAAAATGCGTCATCCGAGTCGAAGCCGAAGATTACGTGATTATCTCGATTGATTCAAATGTCGGCGAAGTTAAATAAATAACGATAAATGCTTCAGCAACTGTATAAAGGCTGAGGCATTTTTTTGATTACTCGGATTGCACGATTTCGAAAATTTGCGTGTTATTGAATAATTAATTGACAGCCATAATGCAGGTCTCTATAGTAAAAAATAAGTCGCGCGTAAACGTGGCCGGAATATAGGAAAGAGGTAAAAATATGAAAAAAATTCTGACTATTGCACTCTGTTTTGCCATGGTGCTCACGCTAACTCTGGTATACGGTGACGAAACAGCGTATTCAGCAGCTGGTTCGGGAGACCTGACTGACGGCACGTATTCTGTAAGTGCAGCAGGATACAGCTGGATGGGCATGATCTATGCAGATGTGACAATCAAGGACAATGCACTCGCAGATTTTGTCGTAACAGAAGAACACGAGTCGTATACTGGTGAGGTTGCACAGCCTGCCTTCGACCTCATGCCTGAAAGAATCATTGAAAATCAGTCGCTTGACACGGACGCTATTTCCGGTGCCACTGTAACATCAATGGCCATTAAGTCATGCTTCGCACAGGCTATTGAAGCGGCAGGCGGCGATTCATCGGAGTGGTACACGGAAATCGAAAAGAAGACGGACACAGTCACGCTTGACGGCTACGATGTAATTGTTGTCGGTATGGGCGGTTCAGGCATCATGTCATACTGCGCAGCGGCTGATCACGGCGCAACAGTATTCGGCATCGAAACATGTGCAAAGCTTGGCGGCCAGTCTGCCACCACAACAGGCCCCATGATTCTCGGCTCAAAAGCTGAAGCATTTAAAGACGCTCAATTTCCTGATATGGATGAAGTGTACAGCACATGGATTGATTATGTCGGCTCAGAAGAGAAGGCCGATATAATCTATGAATGTGTATACAACAACGGCGAATACATTGACTACTTCATTGACAACTTCGGATTTAAGTTTGCAGGTTTGATCGGAAGCTTTGAAATCGCCGAGTGGAAAGAACTCTGGACCCGGTACAACTCAGAGACAAGAAACGTTCTCGGCCCGAACAAGACATTCCAGTTTGATAATGCCGTTGCCATTGCAAAGGCAATGAACGAGAAAAACGATTATATGCTCGAGCTTACGGCAGATGAGCTGATTATGGATGAGAGCGGCGACGTGATCGGCGTTCACGCGGTGTACTATGACGGAACCGAATACGAAATATACGGGGATAGTGTCATTCTTGCAACAGGCGGCTACATCGGAAACCATGAGATGGTAAAAACATACCTCGAGGGCCCGACGCAGACAGTGGCATTTACTGTGAGTGACGGTACAGGCATCAACATGGGTATCTCAGCGGGCGGCGCGACATACATGCTTGCTATCGATCCCATGATTCACATTCTCCAGGTTCCGAACATGATCAGGAATGATGACCTCACGCCGGATCAAAAAGCCGTTCTGTCTGCATTTGCACTTGTCGCCGATGAAAAGAAGGTCGACATCAACGGCAAGGATCTTGATCCTGCAATCACGCATTACTCGGATATCCCGGGATATCACTACTATGTGGTCTATACACAGGAGCAGATGGATGCATTTAAGGCAAAAGGTCTGACAGAAAACTTTGCAGGTGCAATGTCCTTTTTCCTCGGTCAGGGCGGGACAATCGAAACAGGTGCACCTCTTGAAGATCTTGATGAGATTCTTGAAGTCGGCATGAAATATAACAATATTTTCAAGGCAGACAGCATTGCTGAACTTGCAGCCATTATCGGCTGTGATGAAGCTGCACTTTCTGAGACACTCGGCGGTACAGAGACAACATACTATGCTGCAGACTGCATGTCTTATGCCTATGCGACAGTCGGCGGCCTCGATGTTGATGTAAATATGAATGTTCTCAGGGAAGACGGCACACCGATTGAAAATCTATACGGTGTAGGTCAGGATTCACAGGGCGTATGCAATGTTGAAGGCAAACCCTATACGCCGTGGGGCGGCCAGGCTCAGGCATGGACATTCGTTTCGGGTTACCTTGCAGGTACATCAGCAGCTGCCAGTTTCGCAGACTGATTTTTGAATTAGCGGATATTGTGCCTGCACAGCCAGGCTTCAGGATCCACGGTAATCTGAAGAGGCATTGAAATATTAAGGGCAGTGATCTCACATTGCTTGAGGTCACTGTCCTTTCTGTACCCGGCATGGTGACTGACTTGCGAATTCAGCGCGCCAAAAATTGCCGCGTTTCCGCGGTTCACATCTGCGAAACATCATAAAAATTTCTGAATCTCGATCGTGTACCCGTTGTTATCCTTAAAAAAGAAGTGGTAAATATTGAATTGCTCATTTACCTGCGGCTCATGCAAGAGATTGATTCCTTGATCCTTAAGACGCTTGTAAATAGCATCGACGTCGTCTGTGACCAATGTGATGATAGGGCTTTTTTCTTCGGCCGTGATCTTAATGTGCGTGCAAAAACCGATCGATGAGTGATCGTTAATCTTGTATATTCTGCATTTTTTTTGATCCTTGTACAGATCGAGCTGCAAGACATTGCGATAAAAATGATCGGTTTCTTCCAGCTTGTCGGTGCCGAGAAATAAGATAAATTCCTGATACACAGCTATTCTCCCTGAAAAAATTAGGTTTATGCTTTCACATTGCCTGTATGTGCCAGGCGGCAGATACAGACATGATTGTCAGATGAGGTGACTTTATACTACAGAATTAAAAGCGATGTTCAAGTTATTGGCAAAAAGTCATCTCAGCGCGGTATGACAGACGCGTCTTGCAGACAGATGCACGCCTTCGTGTCATGATGGCGGCAAGAGGTGAGTCGCTATGTTTTTTGACGCGCTGCAGCTGCTGGGCGGGGTCATCATGTCTTTCGGGCAGATCCCGCAAATTGTCCAGATTCTGAGAACGAAATCAGCCAGGGATCTGAATCTGAAGACGTATATCCTAATGTTCGTCGGTATTGCCCTGATGGAAGTGTATGCCATCAATCTCGTCGTGCACGGCAGCGGCGGTGCGTTTCTGATCACCAACTCCGCGTCGCTGATCGCATCCACCGTCATGATCGTGCTCATCTTGAAATATGGTCACAAAAGAGCGCGCAGGCAGCCGGTCGAACGGTCTCTGCGCTGAATCTGCACGCGTTTCTTTGAAGGGAATGCGGCTACCCGTAACCACCGTTTTGAATTATGATGGAAACAGGGAATGCCGCTCTGCAAGGATTTCAAAGGCGCGCATTCCGATTCTTACACCGAATGTGAGGTGCGTATGGATATTGTGAAGCAGAGAGACGGAGACGTTTTAACAGTGAAAGTCGCCGGGAGGCTCGATACAACGACTGCCCCGGAGCTTGAGACGGAGCTTGCCGGTTCGCTCGACGATGTGACCGGACTGGTGCTCGATTTTAAAAACCTCGATTATCTCTCGAGTGCCGGCCTGCGTGTCCTGCTGGCAACACAAAAGCAGATGAACCGCCAGGGCAGCATGACAGTGAAGCATGTAAATGACGTGATCATGGATGTGTTCGACATCACCGGCTTTTCCTCGATTCTGACGATCGAAAACGAATAGGCTGGATCGATCTTTGTTTGGGGCATGAAACGGCCCGATTCATCTGAACTCATGGAGAGCAACGACGCTTTTTTGAAGTCGACATACAATCGGTATCTGGTGCCGACCATGCTGTCGATTCTCGGGGGCTCTTTAAACACGTTTGTCGACCGCATCCTGATCGGCAATTTCGTCGGCGAGGATGCGCTCGCGGCAGTCAATCTGGCGATGCCGGTCAATTTGATTTTCTTTACAGTCGGCTCCCTGATTGTGTCGGGAGCTTCCGTGCTTTCGGCGAAAGAGGCGGGGAAAAGCAACCCCGACAAAAGCCGGCGCATATTCGGATCGGCTATTTTGTTCGCATTCACCTTTGCCGCCCTGCTGTGGCTATTCGGCTTGATTTTTCTGGATCCCGTCGTCTCGCTCCTCGGCGGCGGATCGCTGTCCCCGCTGTTCAGACAGTATGTTCAGATCATCATGTTTGCGGGACTGTGGCAGGTGCTGCTTTACGTGCCTTTCTACTACCTCCGGTTTGACGGCAGGAACAACCATGCCGCGGGGGTGATGCTCCTTTACACGGCCATGAATATTGCGCTCGACATTCTCTTTATGAGAGGCTTTGCGATGGGGCTTGCCGGAGCCGCTTATGCCAGTCTGGCGGCCGCCGCAACAGCCTGTGCGGCAGGCTTCTGGCTGCTCTTTCGCCCGGACGGTTCATTTTCACTTCCGCTTGTCTTTTCAAAACCGTCGGTACTGCGCGGCATGGTGAAGACGGGAACACCGAGCGCGCTTCATAATCTCGCGACCGCCTTTCGCATACTCGTCATCAATTCGATTCTGCTTGCCGTATCGGCTGACAGCACCATGCTGGTCACATTCGCCGTCCTGACTGCCGTATCGGAGTTTTCTCTGTTTTTGCAGCACGGCATCCCGCAGACGGCCATGCCGATCATCAGCGTGTACCATGTGGAGAAAAGCAATGACGGCATCCGCCTCCTGATGAAACGCGAGATTTTGCTGGGGCTTCTCAGCATCATCGGTTTCGGTGCTGTCATGCTCGCATTCCACAGCAGTGTGTCACGACTGTTCGGTGTCACCCGCAATCTCCTGGTGCCGCTTCTTTGTCTGGCCGCAAGTCTCGCAATCGGTCAGATCAACAGCATTGTTACGAGTTTCTTCAACGCCACCGGCCGGATTGCCCTCGCGAACCTGATCACCGTCTCCAGAGTGCTATTTCTGCCGGCCGTGTTTGCCTGGCTTCTGTCAGGAAGCGCGATGATCTGGCTTTTCCTGCCGCTCGCCGAACTTGCGACGCTCATCGTGTGGCTTGGTGCGGCGTTCGTCCGTTCCAGAGCCAACCCGCCTTGTTCCCCGCTACTCCTCCTTGACGATTCACTCGTAAAGAGCGGCCGCGCGCTGGATTTTTCGGTCAGGAGTACGGCCGGCGATATCTGTCTTGCAAGTCAGCGGATCACGGAATTTTGTGAGCAAAATGATCTGACACCAAAACAGACGATGCAGGTCAGTCTTGCGATTGAAGAGATTATGACGCTGATGGCGGAGCGTTCAATCGGCCATGAAAACGGATCTTTCGACGTGCGGGCATTTGCCACGGGCGGTTCGATCGGCCTGCGCATCCGCTGTGCCGGGAAGCGCTTTAATCCGCTCTCTCTTGGCAGCTCGCCCGAAGATGAAGACCAGGGCCTCATCGGCATCCGCATGCTGACCGGCATGGTGAAGAATCTGCAGTACGTGACGACGTTCGGCGTGAACAGTTTCTTCGTGCAAATCCAATGAACACGCTGCTGCTGAAAGACTATCGGCTGGAACGGCTGACGGAATCCGGCGTAGACACGGCCAAACGGCTGTGTGACGAGTTTGTCGGACAAGGTCTCTACGGTAAAACGCATTTGCGGCAGATTATCCCGGACGACACGCACCTCTTCTATCTGGTGATGAAAGGCGATGTCCCTGTCGGTTATTTCTATGCGCAGTCACTGCGTGCAGGTGATATAAGTCGTCTGCCCGGCCTCAGTTATGACGTGATAGCGTCGCTCTGCGAACCCGATGCGGAGATCGGTGTCTGCCGGTCGATCGGCATACGGGAAGCATACCGCGGTTCCGGCTTGAGTGACGCACTGCTCCTTTTGTTCAAAAACTATTTTGAGACGGTTCGCCTCGTCCCCCTGATTCTTGTTCCGGCCTGGAGCAAGAACGGCGATGTGCCGGCCGCCAAGCTTTTGACCCGGTGCGGCTTCCACTATCTGGCAGATCTGAAAACCCCGTGGGCCGACCATCCGACGCTTCAGTGTGCGGCGTGCGGGCAGACGCCCTGCAGCTGCGATGCGGTCGTCTACTATTCCGGAGGGGTATCATGACACGTATAAGAAACAGTCTCTCGCTGAAACTCGTGATCGGCTTCATCCTGCTCGGCACCCTGATCTGCGCCTCAACGGCCGCGATCTCGTACATCAAGTACAAGCAGGCGGCGGAGACGCAGTACAACGACACGGCGTATCGGATTGCGGCGGTCGGCTTGTCCTACATCGACGGTGACGATATTGAACGCTATCTGGAGACAGGGGGGACGGATGACCGCTACGAGACGATGGCGGCCTATCTTTCAAAACTTCGCCGTGACATGAAGGCAAACTACATATACGTCGCGCGCCTTGACGGCATTGATCTGACCTACGTCTACGATGTCGATCACCCGGATGACAATTTGCCGCCTTTTGTGCTGGGTGATAAGGGGCAGATCAATCCGGCATTCCGGGAAGAAGCCGAAGCAATACTGACCACGGGTGCCCGTTCCGACAATTACTTTTATTCGCACAGCATGTTCGGCTACAATACGTCGGCCATCGTGCCGGTATACAATTCGCAAGACGATATCGTTGCGATCCTGGGCGTCGAAGTCGCCATGGAAACACTGCAGAGCATGCTGGCACAGTTCATCGTGTTCACGGTGCTGGCCTCTGCCGTCATCATCGCCGTCTTTATCGCTATATACCTGCGGTACTTGAGAAAGCACCTCGTGCGTCCCATCCGGCTGATGACGGATGAAGCAGAGTCATTCATTGAAAGTGAGACCCGGATATCCGAGAGACTTAAGTCCATTGCGACCGGTGACGAAATTGAGCATCTGGCTCAGGCGATCTATCGGATGGAAGTCGACATCAATCTCTATATCGACAACATCACGGCCATAACGGCGGAAAAAGAACGCATCGATGTCGAACTGGGTGTCGCGACCCGTATTCAGACCAGCATGCTGCCTTGCACCTTCCCAGCCTTTCCGGACCGAAGCGAATTTGATATCTGCGCTGCGATGAAGCCCGCCAAAGAGGTCGGCGGTGATTTCTACGATTTCTTCATGCCGGACGATCGGCACCTCGTCGTGGTCATTGCCGATGTGTCGGGAAAGGGCATACCGGCCGCGCTGTTCATGGTCGTTACCAAAACGCTGATCAAGAACGGTGCCATGGCCGGCCAAAAACCGGAAGATATCTTCACGTCGGTCAACCAGCAGCTGTGTGAAAACAACGATGCCATGATGTTCGTCACGGCCTGGATGGGTGTCCTGAATATTGCCACCGGTACGCTCACGTACGTGAATGCCGGCCATGAACCGCCCCTGCTGAGGCAAGGTGACGCGTCCGTGACGCCGCTGAAATCTAAGCCGGGATTTGTGCTGGGGGGGCTCGAGGATATCACCTACGGATCGGAGACGATCACGCTTATGCCGGGTGACAGCCTGTTCCTCTACACGGACGGCGTTACCGAGGCGACAAACGCCGAGCTGAATCTATACGGGGAGAAAAGGCTGCGCGAGACGCTGGATTCGACTGGCCCCGACTCACCGAACAAGATGCTCGAGGAGGTAAGCCGTGATATCGGACGATTTGTCGGTGATGCGCCGCAATTCGATGATATTACCATGCTGGCGGTCACCTTTCAGGAGGCTGAAAGAAGGTCACTGACGGTTGACGCGTCACTTGACCGCTCGGAAGAGGTAACCGGGTTCATCGAGGCGGCGCTGGCAGCATTTCCGGATCCCGTGATCCGGCATTTCCAGATTGCGGCTGACGAGATTTTTTCAAATATCGTAAATTACAGCAACGCTGAAAAAGTGTCGATCAGCTGCCGGACCGCTGAAGGTCAGGCGGAACTCACCTTCTCGGACAGCGGCGATCCCTATGATCCGCTGCAGCAGCCGGATCCCGATGTGACCTTGGCAGTTAACGAGCGTGAAATCGGCGGACTCGGTGTTTTCATCGCCAGAAAACTGATGGACAGCGTCTCCTACAAGTATAAAGACGGACAAAACCACTTGACCGTCCGTAAGCGCATCAATCCGTAACCGCGCGGACTCAGGCATTCTTATGCAGCTCGAGGGGAGTACCTTGAATAGCGTGGATTGTCACGCAGGATGCGATCGCCGGTCTTTGGCCGGCATTGCTCTGTCAGCTGGAATGCAGCTGGGAAGTGAGGCATATGCAGATGCGTGAGCTGTGGAAAAAAATTAAGCGACCGATTGGATCCTGGCACAACCAGCCGGCCGGACTGGTATTGACTAAATCGTTGCTTTCACTGCTTGCCTGTTTCAGTGTGGCATATGTGCTGAATAATCCGACGACGGCATTTCAGACAGGCATCACAACGATGCTGAGCCTGAAAGAAGACCGTCCCGGTAAGGTTAAAAGGGCAGTCAACAGAATGATCGGCACAGTGGTCGCCGGCCTGACCGCCTATGGGTTTGTTCTTTTCGTGACGCGGGTGCTTCATGTGGCTCATGGTGAATATTTGTATTACGTATTGAATGCCTTCACCTTGGTCCTCCTGATTGCCATTTTTCTGCTGATCGGCAAAGCCAACGCCATTATCCCGGGCGTGATTGTGTTTCACTTGACAACGCATCTTGCCAGCGCCGTCGCCGATCCATTCCCGTATGTGCTGCAGCGCTCGGCCGACACCTTGATCGGCATTGCCGTTGCCATGTTTGTAAATTGGCTCCCGCCGTTGAACAAGATCTTCTCCTTTTCGTTCCCGCGACTGACAAAGCTCGACTGACGCGCGGGGGGAAGCCACCATCAGAAGGCAGGCGTGCTGGCCCAGGCGTAGTCATCGCTGAGGAGCCGGCGCACCTTGTCGCTCGTCAGATGTTTGACGAGTGCCTTGATCTTGTCGCTGTTCTCATTGTCTTCTCTCGCGGCCAGGGAGATAGCGTAACCGCTGGTCACGTCATCCTGCATCTCGACATAGAGCCGTTCCTCATCGCCTTGCAGTTCGAGGCTTTTGGCGTAGGTGGGATACATGATCGCCATGCCGGTTTCGACGTAACGCTGAGCCAGGCTTGTCAGGGGCACCTGGTCGTCCAGCTTCAGGTCTTTCGGATTGCTCTCGATATCTTCCAGCGTGAGGCCCGTCACTTTGCCTTCCTTCAGCGTAATGAGACCGGCCTGGTCCAGAAGGTAGAGGGCCCGGCTTAGATTTGTGGCATCGTCCGGCAGGGTGATGGCAGTCTTGTCAGGAATTTCTTCCACCGTGGCGAAGTCCTTGCTGTAGAGGGCAAAGGTGGCATGGTAAATGGGCTGTACTGTCACCAGGCTCGCGTCATTGGCTTCGTTGAAGGATTGCAGAAAATAGTCATGCTGGATCATGTTGGCATCGAGTTCCTCGTTCTTGACCAGGTTATTGGGTGTCTGGTAATCCGTGAACTCGTGGATCTTCAAATCGTAGCCCTCCGCTTTGAGGTCGTCCTGGATGAGAAGCAGGATGTCCTTCATGGGATAGAAGGCGACTCCGACGTTGATTTCCCTGCTGTCGGCGGGTTTGGCCGGGGCACAGGCGGCAAATGAGATGGCCATGACGGCCAGGAGCAGTATGGAAAGGATTTTTTTCATGGATGGGATCTCCTTGTCTTTTCTTGAATTATTTAATTTTCTTATCGTTTGTCAAATATCCGGGCAACCAGGCTGCCCGCTGTCTGGATCAGCTGAACCATGATGACGATAGCCAGAATGATCATCCACATCAGTTCGTAGTTGAAGTTGTTATAGCCCTCGCTGATGGCAAGATAGCCCAGGCCTCCGCCGCCGATGACGCCCATGACCGTGGAGTATGAGATGAGGCTGATGGCAGTTGAGGTGAAGCTCAGGATCAGACCGGAGCGCGCTTCTTTTAAAAGGAAATGCCAGAAATACTGCAGTGTGCTGGCACCCAATGCATACGACGTTTCGTAGATACTGCGATCAACGTCCAGGAGGTTTTGTTCCGTGAAGCGGGCGAAGAGGGCAATGCCGATGATGCTCAGGGGCACCTTGGACGCATTGACGCCAAACCCCGTGCCCATGATGGCCCGGTTTACCGGGATCATGACGATGATGAACAGAATGAAAGGCACCGAGCGAGTGATATTGATAAGTCCTGACAGAACAGCATAGAGCGGGCGATTATGCCAGAGCCCGCTGGGACGGGTCGCGAAGATGAGGATCCCCAGGACAAGACCGAGTACGAGGGCAAAGAACAGCGCTGCGGCAAGCATCTCAAATGTCTCCAGAAAAGCTTTGCCAAATGCGTCCTGATAGCGCAGGAATACTTCCAGGCAGTGCCGAATCATGGGCGAAACGCCTCCTGGTAAGAAACCGGCGCGACGCGCTCCGGATTGAGTGCGATGACGTCTGCGATGCGTCCGTTCTCTATGATGGCCACGCGGTTGCAGAGGGCCTTAATAACGGAAATGTTGTGGGAGACGACAACGATTGTTGTGCCAAAGCGCCGATTGATTTCGTGCAGGAGAGAGAGCACCTCGAAACTCATTTTTTCGTCCAGCGCAGAGGTAGGCTCATCACAGAAGATTACCCGGGGCCGGGTCATGAGCGAACGGGCGATGGCTACCCTCTGTTTCTGGCCGCCGGACAGGGTCCTGATGTACGCATTCTCATACTCTTTCAGGCCAACGAAGGCGAGCAGCTCGAGAGCTCTCCGACGGTTTTCTTCCTGGTTGCCGCGGCGCAGCTTCACGGGCAGGAGCACGTTTTCACGGACGTTCAGGTTCATCAGAAGGTTGAAATGCTGGAAGATCATGGACGTCGCCCGCACGAGCTCGTGCCTGGACTTTTTGTCAAGCCGGCGGCCCATGAGCCGGATTTCGCCGCCGTCAGGTTCGATGAAGCCCGTCATCATCCGGAGCAGTGTGGATTTTCCGCTGCCGGTCTCGCCCACGAGGCCGAAAATATCTTTTTCGTCGATCTTCAGGTCGATACCGTCAATGATGACCTGCTCCTGGCCATTGATATCAAAGTTTTTCGAGACATTTTCAAATTCTATCAAGGCGGCG
>DUPJ01000097.1 GCA_012838355.1 Clostridiaceae bacterium | reverse complement strand
ATTCGTTTGACTGAACTCACATCGGCAGGCGGCTGAGGCGCCAAGCTGGGACCGGGTGTCCTTGCGGAATTGCTCTCAGGTTTGAATCGAGTAAAGGACGAACGACTCATGGTCGGCTTTGACGGGTCCGACGATGCGGCGGTGTACCGCGTGCGCGACGATCTGGCTGTTATTCAGACGATCGACTTTTTCCCGCCCATCGTGGATGACCCTTACACATTCGGGCAAATTGCTGCAGCCAACGCGATCAGTGATGTTTACGCCATGGGCGGCGAACCGAAAATTGCACTGAATCTGCTTTGTGTTTCGGATCAGCTGACAAATGAAGCGATACGCGCGATTTTGGAAGGTGGCGCCGATAAAGCCATGGAAGCCGGCATCTCTATCGCCGGCGGTCACAGCATTGTCGATATCGAGCCGAAATACGGCATGGCCGTGACGGGGTTCTGTCATCCGGACAACGTGCGAACCAATAACGGTGCCAGAGAAGGCGATCTACTGATCCTGACGAAACCCCTGGGGAGCGGCATCCTGACCACGGCGCTCAGTGCCGGGCTTCTGGATGATGCCGCAACCGCCGATGTGATCCGGGTCATGGCCCATCTGAACAAATATGCAGCCGAAGCGATGCAGCGTTTTTCACCGTCCGCCTGCACCGATGTCACGGGGTTCGGTCTGCTCGGCCATGCCGCCGAGATGGCGGTTGGAAGCGGACTCGGCATGGTCATCGAATCGTCTCGTGTCCCGCTTTTCGGTCAGGCCGCGGCGTTTGCCAGAGACGGCATCATTCCGGGCGGCGCTTACCGCAACCGCGATTTCCTGAAGGATAAAGTGCTGCTGGAAGACGACATACCGCGTGACATCGCCGACGTCCTCTTTGATCCGCAGACATCCGGCGGACTTCTCATCGCCATCCATGAGCGCGATGCAGACACCTTGGTCAGCTCGCTGCGGGCACACGGGGAAACAGCCGTCATTATCGGACAGCTTACCGCAAGGAAAGAGGCAGCCGTCATCGTCAGAAAGTAGCACACACGCGAATTCATGAGTCATAAAGCACACTTCACCGAACAGCCTTTCCAAACCCGCTGATTCCTGCTTGCAGAGGATCGGCGGGCTATTTTTTTATGGCCGAAGATACGGCATTCAATGCAATAATCGGCTTTATCATTATTGGACAATTCAATAATATATATTGATAATTTGACCTATACTTGGGTCAGTAAAATTTAAAGAGGTGTTTATGCGTACAAAATCCATCTCCAAAGCCACCTTGACGGTCATCATCGCCGGTGCGATCGCCGGTCTGGCGGCCGTCATCCTGCAATTGCTCGGCAACCCCGCCAACATGGGGCTTTGCATTGCCTGCTTCCTTCGTGATATTGCGGGCGGTCTAAAGCTGCATAGTGCCGGTGTCGTCCAGTATGTGCGACCCGAAATTCCCGGCATCGTGCTGGGTGCCTTCGTGCTGTCGCTTTTCAAGAAGGAATTTCGACCGCGCGGCGGCTCGTCGCCCGTGACGCGTTTTGTCATCGGCGCTTTCGTCATGATCGGAGCATTGGCCTTCCTCGGCTGTCCGTTCCGCATGGTGCTGCGTATGGCGGCCGGCGACCTCAATGCCTGGATCGGCTTCGCCGGTTTTGTCGGCGGCGTTTTCCTCGGCACGCTGTTTCTCAGAAACGGCTTCTCCCTGCGCAAAAGTGAAGTTCAGCGCCTGAGCGAAGGACTCATTTTCCCGATCATGGCGATCGCGCTTCTCATCATGGTTGCCGTCGGCAGTACGCTTCTCGCCTATTCCGAAGGCGGACCCGGTTCCATGCACGCCCCTGTGCTGATTGCTTTCCTGATCGCGGCCGTTGTCGGCGTGGTGGTGCAGCATTCCAGACTCTGTCAGGCCGGCGGTGTGCGCGACATTTTCCTCATGAAAGACATGCATCTGATGTGGGGCACGATCGCCATTTTCGTCGTCGTCCTGATCGCAAACCTGATCCAGGGCACCTTCAATCTTTCCATGACAGGCCATGCCGTCGCCCACAGCGACACGCTCTGGAATATTCTCGGCCTCGGCCTCGTCGGTTTCGGCGTCACCCTGCTCGGCGGCTGCCCGCTGCGCCAGCTCGTCCTGGCCGGCACGGGCAATACGGACTCCGCCATCACCGTACTCGGCATGCTGGTCGGCGCAGCCTTCTCGCATAACTTCGGACTGGCCGGTGCCCCCGCCAATGCCGAATCGGCGGGCGGTGTCTCCGCGAACGGTCGCTATGCCGTTTTGCTCGGATTTGCCGTCCTGCTCGTGATCGCCTTCACCAATCTCAAGCGCAAGAAAGCCTGAGCCTAATCTAGTTTTTTGAACAAGGAGTTATATATGAACATCGTCGATACGAGAGGACTGTCCTGCCCTGAGCCGGTGCTGCTGACGAAAGCGGCTCTGGCTGAAGGCAAACTGCCGCTGACCGTGCAGGTCAGCGATGCGACGCCATTTGAAAACATTCGCCGCTTCGCCGAAAACAACGGTTACAAAGTCGAAGACGTCGTCCTCGCTGACGGCTACGAGCTGAAGATCAGCAAATGAACGAATCTTACGTCGCAACGTTTCACACGTTTTACGGCGCACAGTGCTTTTATCGGCGGCTCGTCACACAAGGCGACGGGCTCGCCAAAATGATCCCGGTGCCGCGGTCACTCAGCGTGTCCTGCGGCACCGGCGTCTCCTTCTCCCTGCCGTTTGATCAGGCCAGCATGCCGGACGAGGACACGGATTCGGTGTATCTCGCACATGACGGCCGCTATGAATGCATATACAGCAGCGACTGAATCCTCTCTTTGTCAATTCGTGCTAAGCTGGGAGCAACACCCAGAACCCCATGGGAGACATGTGTCAGGGAGGATTGACATGGACGATAAGAATGCTTTGCTGCGGGGCTTGCCAAGCGTTGACGAACTGATCCGACGACGCGAACTTCTGAACTATCTTGAGCGTTTTGGTCACAACGTCGTCAGCACCTGCATTCGCCGCTGTCTTGATGCCACGCGAACGGCACTGCTTCAGGGAACGCTGCGTGAAGTCAACATCGAGGCGATCCTGGGCGATGTGGAAGTGCGGATCGATGAGGAAACGCGCTTTGGACTGCGTCCCGTCATTAATGCCACCGGCGTCATCCTGCACACCAATCTCGGCCGGGCCCCT
>DUPJ01000096.1 GCA_012838355.1 Clostridiaceae bacterium | reverse complement strand
GGTTGATGACATTCTTAAGGATATGGGGCTTACTGTTCAAGAAGTTTATTTATCAAGCGACCTAGATGTTTTTGGATGTTGTTTACTTTTGGATGCAGATGTTGATATATATGACAGGGAAACAGGTGAATATTTATCAACTTCCTTCAGTACCTGAAACAGTGGCAGCGGAAGCATATGTCGGCAGTGGCTTAGCAAATTGTCCGCTAAAGTGTTGACTTCTCGCCAAAGGAAACTGAAAAGGCGATTATCAAAATGATGGTAACTGAAATGCAAAAAGAGAAGTACCACAACTCTCAAAAGTCAGAGGACGAACTATATAAGCAATTTCGCGAGTTCGGAAGAACACTTTCAATAGCTTCGTTGAGCCCACAAACTTTATATTTTATGTACATTATGAGCACATCAAAAACATCGGTAAAGAGAAAACGTAAGAAGTAAAAGTTGAACCTTTTAACGATTTGCCCGAACCTTTTGACGATTACCCAAATAAGCCGCAAGGGGGTATGCATTTACCAAGACAGTTACAACCGAGGCACGGCAAGCGACTGTTCCGACCATGAATTTCAGACGAAGAAAAAGGTTATCACGGTCAAGTCGTGACCGCAGAAAGCCCTTTTATCAAGCGGTTTATGCCCCTCTGCCGACTTCGCAAAGGGAAAGTGCCGCTGATTTTGATTGTATCAAATACGGTAGCTTTATAGGCTCGGCTTGCGGTTCGGGTGAGATGGTCATCTCTACAGGAACGAATAAGAGGGTGTGCAAAAGCGGTGCATCTTTTAACGATTTAATTTGAGCGGTGCATTTTATCAATAGTTAGTTCCTTTGCCACAAGAAACCCCGTTAGCTTTAGGCTTTCGGGGTTTTTTGCTAACTTTATGCTGCAGTTATGGTGCTATGTTTTGCCGAGGTGAGTATTTCCTCGAACATTGCCGACAGTTTTGCCTGCGCGGATATGATCTTCATTTTAACCGAAGGATTGCAATCGATATACTCGTGCTCAGATAGCAGCCAGCTCGTCAAGCACGTATTTGCGATCTTCATCCTTAGCGATCGCGATAGCTGCTTGTCGTGCCAATTTAAGAACCTAAATTCCCGCATCCAGTATTGCTAGGCATATATGGATAGCGGGAGAAAGCATTCTTACAAATACGTTGCGGGGGATTTATCCCCCTTGTTTTTTGACTCAAGCATAGCTATAATTATTGCTATTAAGTGCGTGGAGGCGTGGCGATGGATCCGATGTTGGAAGGTAAGAAACTAAACTATCAGCATCACAAGAACGGTACGACGTATGTGTATGAAGTGCTGGATCGTTATTGGGATAAAGATAAAAAGCAACCGAGAACGAAGCAAATATGCATCGGAAAACTCGATCCGGAAACCGGAGCCTTTATTCCATCGAAGCGATTTGGCGAACATGGAGCGGCAGCCATGAGTACAGAGATTACGGCTAAAACAGTAGTAACCGGACCGTATCTGCTTTTGGAGCGGATCAATGAAGAAATCGGATTGGCGACGTGTCTTCGGAAAGCTTCGCCGGATCATTGGCGGGAGATCCTGGCACTTTCCTGGTACGTTTTGGCATCGGGACAGGCCTTGTCGCACGCGGATATCTGGCTGTCCCAGCATGAGTCACCGACCGACCAGATACTGAGCAGTCAGCGGATCAGCGAATTGCTCGCAGACATCAATGAAGATGTGCGGCAGACGTTCTTCAAAGTGTGGGGCAAAAAGCTATCCGCTCACGACTATCTTTGCTATGACATAACGTCGGTGTCCTCTTATGCTGAGCAAAATGAGTTTGTCCGTTATGGGTATAACCGTGACGGAGAATCCTTGCCACAGATCAATCTGGCCATGGTCTATGGTCAGAAACGATTTCTCCCGGTGACCTACCGGGAGCTGCCTGGATCGGTTACCGACGTCAAGACATTGGAAAACCTCATCGATCAATTCGACAAGCTGGCGTTTTCCAAATTACAGCTGGTATTGGATCGAGGATTTTACAGTAAGGCGAACGTGGATCTTCTGGCCGACGCCGGGCATCACTTCGTCATAGCTGTGCCCACGCATCTACGATTCATACGTGAGCAGATCGATCGTTATCGTGACGAGATTGATGGACCGGATGGGTTACGACGGATCGATGGAGAAGCGATCTACTGCAAGACGATTCTCTATCCTTGGGGCGATCAAAGGCGACGCTGTTATTTGCAGATCTACTTTACGCCGCAGCGTATGGTGGACGACCGTGTCCGATTCGATGAATTCATCTTGCAGTTGGAAGAAGAACTACTGGAAAACCGCCCGGTCGATGAACATGAAGAGCAGTACAGGCAATACTTCACGGTGAAAGAAACGCCTAAACGCGGGCGTAAGGTCAGCCGCAACAGTCAGGCGATTGTGGATGCCAGAAAGAAGTATATCGGCTTTAGTGCACTTCTTACCACCAAACTCAAAGATCCGATCGAAGCACTAACCGTTTACCGGGAGAAAGATGTGGTTGAGAAGTGCTTTGACGATTTAAAGAATGAGCTTGACATGAAGCGTCTGCGAGTTCATACCTCTCAACGCATGAAGGGGCGGACATTTATTCAATTCATTGCGATGATTCAATTGGCTCAGATAAGAAAAACGATGCGGGAAACTGGATTGGTCAAACAATACACCGCCAAACGCTTGCTGATGGAACTAGAGTCGCTCACCACCATCGAATACACAGGACGATACAAAAACAAGAGAAGCGAAATGACTAAAGCTCAGCGCGAGATCTTTCAGGCATTCAATGTGATGCTCGATTGAGCGTCGCGGGAGACATAGTCATAAAACCATCGGGAATTTAGGTTAAGAAAGCTCCGGGATTGCTCAACGTTGCCCTGCAGTTTATACGCCCTGGCGAGGGCTTCGTAGCCAAAGGCCAGATCAAAATCGCCTATTTTGTTTTTCTGACAGATATCGAGTGACCGCTGTGCGTGATAGAGCGCGCTTTCAGCCATACCCGCGGCACAATAGACCCGGGAAACCTGCCATTCACCTCTTGCCATATTTACCGCCTTGCCGGCAAAACTCCAGTGGTAAACGGAGGTGTGGGCCATATGAATCATGACTAGGGTTTCATAATCATTTCTATCCTTTTAGCGAGCAGATCCCAGACAGCGTTGAAGGTTTCCTGTGCCAATTTCATGTGCATGTCCGGCTCGATAAGTGAATTGGGCTTATTCATGTACGCCCCTCCTGTGCTTGTGTTCCGACTCATCAGTCAATGCAGGCAGTCGATGATCGATGAAATATGCAGTCGCTTGCCTGTAACACTAATGCCTTTTGCAAACAAAGAAGGGGCCGTCGGCCCCTTCTTTGGTCCGCGTTTTTTTAATCAAATGTCAGTTCCAGCTTTTGCTATCGACTCGAAAATCAGCCGTCCGACTTCGGCACCGCCGTCCAGAACGCCGATGCTTTTATCGCCGTAGTACGCTGCACGTCCGTGTACCGAGCGCATGGCGCGGGTGGCTTCTGCGCCGCTGGCAGCAGCCTTTGCTGCCGCTTCAAGGCATCTTTTCAAATCGTCGCCGGGGCAGGCGAGGAAGGCATCTTTTGCGGGGACAAGAGAGTCCAGAATTGTCTTCTCGCCCGGTTTTGAGCCGGCTCTATCCATGATCAGGGTGATGCCTGCATCCAGTGCGGCGCCGAGCTGCTCGCGGCTGGCCGTCTCTTTGCCCTTCAGTGACTTTGCCATGCCGACAAGACCGAAGGAAATGATCGTGCCGAGTGAGGAGGGAGCCGCTTCGTTAAAGGCTTGACTGCACTTCATCAGGAAACGGCCAAGGTCCGTTTCGTCGCTTCTGCCGGCGCAGTCGGCGAGCGCTCCGAATCCGCTGTCCATGGATAGCCCCAGATCCCCGTCGCCGTTCACCTGGTCCAGCTTCACAAGATAGTCTTTGTGTTTCGCCATGGTATCTGCGACTCTGGCGAAAGCTTTTGCGAAATCCGATTTAGTCAGCATGTGATCTCCTATTTGTTTTCGCTTGTGTAAAACGGTGTCAGAGCCGGTGCGCGGAGCCATCCGGCCAGTTCATCGTCCAATT
Source organism: Clostridiaceae bacterium (assembly GCA_012838355.1). Taxonomy (GTDB): domain Bacteria; phylum Bacillota; class Clostridia; order Saccharofermentanales; family DTU023; genus DUPJ01. The sequence continues at coordinate 27,226 of DUPJ01000096.1, read as the reverse complement.
TCAGGATCGTTACGGACAGGCCCGCCATTTCCATGGATGTAGCAAACTCGCCCACGTGCGGCATATAGAGATCAATGCCGCGGTTTTGCAGCCGTCTGGCGATGGCGCGAAACACAATGTACTGCTCTTCGAGCGGCGTGGCACCGAGTCCGTTTACCATGACGGAGACCCGATCTCCCTCATTCAGCTCGAGATCGCTTTCAATTTTTTCCAAGGCGAGATCCGCCATTTCATCAGCCGTCATCATCGGCGCTGTGTCGATGCCGGCTTCACCGTGAATGCCCATGCCGACCTCAACGATATTATCCTCGATCGTGAAGGTCGGACTGCCGACTTCCGGTACGATGCACGGCGACAAGGCGAAGCCGATCGTGCGCATGTTGTCGCACGTTTTTTGCGCTGCCCTTTGCACTGTTTCGAGATCGTGTCCTTTTGCTGCAGCAGCGCCTGCAATTTTGAAGGCATACACCATGCCGGCAACGCCGCGGCGTTTGTTCCGCTTGTCATTCGGGGCGGACGCCACGTCGTCGGCCACGCGGACCGTCGCCGTTTTGATGTCGTCCATGTCGACCATTTCGGCAGCCATGTCGAAGTTCAGGTTATCGCCGCCGTAATTGCCGTAGAGAAGGAGCACGCCGCTTCCTTTATCCACTGCACGGATCATGGCTTCCATTTTGGACGCGGATGGTGACGCAAACACGTTGCCGATCGCGCAGCCGTCCAGCATGCCGTTGCCGACATAACCCAAAAATACGGGTAGATGACCGCTGCCGCCGCCCGTCACGATACCGACTTTGCCCTCTTTTACTGGCTGGGCATTGATGAGAATCTGGGGATCATCATTAAGCATGGCGACGCGGCCGGCGTGTGCCAGCGCGATGCCTTCAACCGTTTCGCGTGCGAAATCCGACGCCTTGTTCATGATTTTCTTCATTGATTGCCGATCCTTTCTCTCTGCTGTTTTTTTACAGTCCGTATTTTTCGATCATGCCGCGGGCGAACTTAACACTCTCTCTGACAAATGTTTCTCCGTCCGGTGCCAGCTTGCGCCATACCCATGTGCTCATGTTGTCCGTCACATCAGAGAAACCTTCGAAACCGAGGTAGCCGTCAAACCCGATCTCCTTAAAAGCCTTGAAGATGCCGTCCCAATCGATGTGTCCCGTCCCTGCTATGCCGCGGTCATTCTCACACATGTGGAAATTTGTCAGACGCTTGCCGGCCAGTTTGACCGCATCGTAAAAAGACTTTTCTTCAACGTTCATGTGATATGAATCAAGGTGGATGCCGACATTCGGTTCACCGATCATGTCGAGCAGACGCACCGCCTGTTCCGACGTATTGAGAAGATACGACTCATAGCGGGTAACGGGCTCCACTGCAATCGTGATGCCCAGGTCATTTGCATGACGCGCCACTTCTTTCAGAGCATCTGCCGAAAACTGCCATTCCGCTTCGGATGGCGCTTTTTTCGCGTCTTTCATATATTCGGCATAGATCACACCGGAAAAACTCGTCGCTCCGACAGCCGCCGATGCCGTGACACATTCCTTCAGGTAATCAGTGCCGCGGCGTCTTGCCGCCTTGTCATGCGAGGTGATGTCGACCTCCGGTCCGAGCAGCACCGTCGATGTCGTGACAGCGAAGCCATCCAGTTTTTCCTTAACCGCTTTTGGATCGAACAGGTCGAGCCGCATGAGCGGGATCTCGATAAAATCAAGGCCTGCTTCGCGCACCCTGTCAATAATCCAAAGGGTATCATTCGACCATTCGTTGCACCATTCATACGCGTGAATTCCAAGTTTCATGTCAAACTCCTTGTCTTTTGACCGGGTTTTCTTCCCGGTTTGATCTCAGTTCTTCATCCTGACGCGATACCGCCTCAAGAAATGTATCCAGGAATTGCCTGCCGGTCCGGATTTGCTCACGGTTCATGATAAACGATTTGCCGGCCGTGATATTGATTCGGTCGATTCTCGCTCTCGCCGCTTCATCATCGATCGACGTCACATCCTTATTCTGTGCCATGCCGACCGTGCGCCTGAGCAGCTCTGTCCCGGTGTAACCGGCTGTGTCAGTCAGAATTTCCCCTGCATACCAGTCGAGAAACCCTTCAGTTCTCGCCATGACGTCCGGCTTGGACTCTGCAAATCGTGCTTTGAATTTCTGCGTAAACATGTCGACAACTTCGACGATCGTCTTTTCGACCCAGGCACAAAATGCTTCTGCTTTGTACGTGTTGCCGTTGCACCAGGCGAACATGAGATTGGCGGTTACATTCCCGATGTCGTAACCCATCGGGCCGTAGAACGCGAATTCCGGATCAAAAACAACCGTCTTCTCCTTGTTTACGAAAATGGAACCGGTATGAAGATCCCCGTGAATCAAGGATTCCGCCTTGTTCAGGAATGTGAATTTCAGTTTGGCGACTTCCAGGTGCAGCGCATTGTCCTGATACAGCTCCCTGTCCGCAAACGCTCTGATCGGCGGAAAAACCTTGTTCCGCCCCTTGTTGTCGTTTACAGGTTCCGTCAGCACAAGATCCTCCGTGATTTCACACAGCTCGGGATTCATATACTCGACAACCAGTGCCTTTTTTTCCTGGTGGTCCATGACGAGATCCGAGGTGGACAGCAATGTGTTCACCATGAACGTCGTGATCTGGTCGGCAAAGTTCGGAAACGTCTTGTGCTGCATCAGGGCATAGCGCATCAGTTCGAAATCCCGCATGTCTTCCATCAGCGAGAGGCACATCGTCTTATCGTACGCGAAGACCTCGGGCACGAGGCCCGGCGCCACTTCGGCGTGCAGTCTCAGGATCTGGGCTTCCTTGCGGTTTCGCTCGGTTGACAGCTTCATCTCCTTGGAAATGCGCAGCGTGACACCTGCCTGCTTTGCAATGAGCGAGCGGCCGGTCTCCACATCCTCCACGCGGTAAACATAGTTAAGATTGCCGTCACCGATTTCCTTGCAGGCAAGCTTCGCGTCAGGCGGAAAAAAATGGCTTTTCTCCCTGACGTACTGGATGACATCTTCTTCTTTCAGCAGAAAATAAGTATCAAATCGTGACATCTCACTCTCCCTTCAGATCGAGGTAACGCTGCGGCACACCGCCTGTTGTCACCCCTAGATTTCTCCTGATCTCGAGAAGTGTGTCGATCTCGTCAAGCGACAACTCTCTGACTTGTCCCAGCTGCTTTAAATACAGACGGATCCTGGCGTATTGCTCCAGTGCGTGCAGGCGAAACCAGGCCTCGGTCAGGTCGCGCCCCCAAGTGACCGCTCCATGGTTTGAAAGAAGGCAGGCATTATGCGTCTTCACATAAGGCGCAACAGAATCGGGCACCGCACTCGTCCCGGTCGTCGCATATTTGGCGACCGGAATGACGCCGAGGGCGATCAGCGCTTCGGGATACTCGGAAGGCTCAAGCGGAATGCCGGCGATTGCAAAGGCAGTCGCCGCCGGCGGATGTGCGTGGCAGACGCCCCCCACATCAGCGCGCTCTTCATAAATGCGGATATGCATCGCCACTTCCGACGATGCCGAAAGCATGCCCGATTCAAGCACATTCCGGTCGAAGTCCAGCTTCACAAGCTCAGAATCAACCAATTCTCCTTTTGACACGCCGGTCGGCGTAGTCCAGAGCACGCGCGGGCCTACCCGTACACTGATATTGCCGTCATTTGCCGCCACCAGATCCTTCTCAAAGAGATAGCGGCCAACCTTTAAAATGTCTGCTTTTGCTTTGCTGTCGCTGGGATATTGCATCATGTCATCCGCCTTAATCGCCTCTTATCCGAGATCATCGTGATAACCAGCACGGAGATCAGGATAAAGCCGTATGCACTCGTTCGGTAGTTGGTGTCAATCCGAAGAAAAGTAAACAGCTGTGTAATGAACTGCAGCAAGATAATCGACAGTGTCACGCCGGCCACCCGGCCTCGTCCGCCGTCCGGGTGTACACCGCCAAGCACAACGATCAAGATGGAGAAGAGCGTGTACTGGGTGCCATAGTCTGACTTTGCCGAGTTGAAATGCGAGGACATCAGGATTCCGGAGATCGCACCCATCAGACCCGAAAATGCGTAGCACCGGAGTGTCGTCTTCAGATTGTTGATACCGGAATAGCGTGCCGCCTCGTAGTTGCTGCCCATGAAACGGACCTGACGGCCGAACACGGTGCGGTTCATCACAAAATAGACAAACACCAGCACCGCGATGAACACGAAGAGGACAACCGGGATCTGACCGATACTGCCGTTCGCGATGAACTTGTAGTTGTCCGGCAGATCGTTCAGAGCCGGACCCTTCGTGATGATCAGGGCGAGACCGGCATAGAGTTGAGAACCGCAGAGCGTGACCAGCATTGGCGGCAGCCTCAGAAAGCCGATCAGCGACCCGTTAAAGAGCCCTGCCAGAAGTCCCGTGGCCAGTGCGGCGAGAATGCCGAGCACAATCGAGAGATTGGACTTGCCCATGCCGAGCATAATTGTCGCCGCAATCACCCCCGACAAGTTCGCGATGCCGACTAAAGAGATGTCGATCCCTCCCGAGATCATGCAGGCCATGACCCCGAATGCCAGTACGCCGTACTCCGGGAACTGAAAGACGATGGAACGCAGATTCGACATGGTATAGAAACGATCCGGCATGAACAGGGCCATCGCAATAAGAATGACCACGATCAGAAAGGATAACGCAATGACATTACTGTCGGATTTTTTGAGTACGCTTCGCATAATCCCTCCTACACTTTCGCCTGCTTCATGGAAGCCATTGCTTTCAATGATGTGAATGCCGTGCCGAGAACGATCAGGAAGCCCAGAATAAACGGTTGCCAGTGCGTCGGAATCCCGAGCATGATCAGGTTGTTCTGAATCAGGGCGATCAGGGTCACACCGAGAATCGTACCGGATACGGATCCGTGTCCGCCCGTGATTCTGGTGCCGCCGACTACGACGGCCGCAATAATCATCATCTCACTGCCCATCAGGTTCGTCGGACTTGCGGCCCGGTTCAGGATGCAGGATACCATGGCTCCGATGCCCACCACGGCGCCGACAAAGATGTAGACAAAATATTGAATCCGGATCACGCGGAAACCCGCAATGCGCGCAGCTGACCGGTTTCCGCCGATAGCATAGACGCCCCGGCCCATCGTCGTGTAGCGCAGGAAAATCGAAAGACCGATTGCCAGCACCACCGGTATGATGAACAGAATCGTCAATGAATAGGTGAGACCGGACGACGCCGTATAGGTGAACAGATAGCTGCGGAACATCTCGTTAAGCCTGTCCGGCAAGCGCGACAGCTCGGTCGATCCGAAAAATGCCAGAAGTCCACCTGATATGAGGCTGTTCATGCCGAGTGTGGCGATCAGCGGCGGAATTCTCAGGGACGCAATCAGGACGGCGTTAATCAAGCCAAAAAACGCACCGATCAAAATAGCCATGCCGAAAGGAAACCAGAGATTGTCGATTTCATAGTTGAGCATCATTTTTACGGGCAGATACATGGCCGCACAGGCGATGGCCGGAAATGACACATCGATGCCGCCGGATATGATGACCAGCATCTGGCAGAGCGCAAAGATCAGCATCAGGATTGCGGCTCTGGCCAGTATCACCACTGTCGAGAATGAGACAAAGGCATTGTTTCTCAACCCGATCGCTATACTCAGAACCAGGAGGACCATAATGATCACGGCCTGATTTGATGTCAGAAGCTCGCTAATCCGTGACTTCGTTTTCATGTGATTCCTTTCCCGGTCTGCTGAGCAGTGCCAGCAGCTCCGTTTCGCTGACGTCATTGGTCACCCTGCCGACGATGTAGCCGTCATGGACAACGATAATACGGTTGCAGTTCTCCAGCAGTTCGGAAATATCGTCAGATATGACGATCACGCCAACGCCTTCAGCTGCCAGCTGGCGAACGAGGTCATGAATCTCCGCTTTGCTGCCGATATCAACGCCGACCGTCGGACCATTCAAAACGAGAAGTTTCGGCTTCGTGTTCAGCCATTTCGCCATGACACACTTTTGCTGATTTCCTCCGGACAGTGTGTTTATCGGTGGTTCAGCCGAATTCGTCTTGATGTCGATATCCCGAATCCAGCGGTCGGTATCTTCATTCATCTTTCCGGTTTGCAGCTTCAGCCCTGAAAAGTATGCGGGCAGGGAAGCCGCCATGATATTGTCCTGGATTGAGCGTTCCAGAAATAATCCCTGTGTCAGCCGGTCTTCCGGCACATAGGCAATGCCCTGGTTCATGGCATCATCGATTGATTGAACGTCAATCAGTTCGCCGTTCAGATGCATGGTGCCGGATTCTGCCGGTGAAAGGCCGAAAATAGCATCGGCGATTTCCCCGCGTCCCGAACCGAGCAGTCCCGTGATACCGAAAACATCACCTCGCCTCACGGCAAAGCTGATATCGTAAAATGAGCCTTCTCTGGTCAGTTTTTCAACTTCAAATACCGTCTCATCGGGAAAATCGCCCGGCGCGGGACTGTATTTGACGGCCATGAGTTCGCGGCCCGTCAAGTCGTGGGAGAAGCGCGCATTGTTATATTCGTCTCTGGTGCCGGACGAGATGAACTCGCCGTTGCGAAGGATAGTTATGCGGTCGGCGATGCGGAAGATCTCGTCCATTTTGTGGTTGACGATCATGACGGCGATGCCCTGATCTTTCAGATTCCGCAGGATGTTGAACAATAAATCAACCTCGCGCGACGTCAGCGCCGTCGTCGGCTCATCCAGAATGATCAGCCTGGCATTATTAAACAAGGCCCGGCAGATCGCCACAAGCTGTTTATTCGAGACTGACAGCCGTTCCAGAAGGATGTCGGGATCAATATTTGCTCCGATCGCCGCCATGGCGTCGATGGCGCGTTTTCTTGTCTCCTTCCAGTTGACAAGCTTCTCGCCTTCCAGAAGCAGCCGATTGATACCGATATTTTCGGCGACAGACATATTCGGGAAGACGGCGAAATCCTGATAGATGACTTGTATGCCGTGTCGAATGGCATCGATCGGCTTCATGTTCCGGACGACCGCACCCTCGATCTCGATTGTTCCCCGATCCGGATGATAGACACCGGAAATCACCTTGATCAGCGTTGATTTGCCACAGCCATTCTCTCCGGCCAGACAGTGAATCTCACCGCATCTTAACTCGAGGTCAACACCTTTCAAAGCCCGGACGCCGCCGAACGCCTTGCGCACATCCGTCAGCCTGATGAACGGATTCGTATTTTCCATACACACCTCGCTAAAAATCGGGCCCAGGTCCTGCCGGAATCTGAGTGTTGCGCAGGATCTGGGCCGCGTCGGACAATTACTGCCGTTCTAAGAAATTCTAGTAATGGAATTCCTCGTTCTCAGCAATGTTCTCCTGATCAAGATAAACATAAGAGTTCGCATAGATGACCTTGTCTTCCAGAACCAACTCGTCATAACCCTTGATGAAAGGATCCTGAATGCCTTCTTCGATGAGTTCGTCGAAGCGGTCTTCCAGAACGGCTTTTGCGACTTCAATCTGAGCCATCGCAGCCATCGCCGAATCCCAGAAGAAGAAACCGCTTGCAATGCCTTCCTCGACGTAACGTCCGGAGACCGAATAGATTGAGATGCCGAGGATGACGACTTTGCCTGTCAGCCCGAGCTCTTCAACTGCGCGCGAAGCACCGGCCATGTCTGTTGAGGCCGAGCACTGGATCGCTGCAATATTCGGGTTGTCGGTCAGCGCTTCCTTGACTTTGTTGTAGGCTTCATCCTGGCTGTCTTTTGTCTCCAGCTTGCCGACCATGGTCATGTCCGGATACTCTTCTTTTTGACGCTCTTCAGCGCCTTCCGTCCACTCCATGTGGGTCTTCGATGTCAGCGCGCCGACCAGCTGAATGTATTCGCCCTCTTCATTGACTTTTTCCGCAATCTTATCCATGATGGCCGCACCGATCGCCACGTTGTCAAACGCTTCGACGTCATAATCGATGTTCGTCATTGACGACGCTTCGTGCGTGATTACAATGATGCCCTGCTCTCTGGCTTTCTCCAGAATCGGTTCCATTGCTTCCGTGTCAAAGGGGGTGACACAGATTGCGTCATAGTCTTCGGCAAGCAGCGACTCGACGTAAGCGGCCTGACCTGCACCGTCTGTCGATCCGCCGTAGAAGATGTCGTCATCGAACTCTTCGTTGTACATTTCGACACCCTTTTCCATGCGTTCGAACCAGGCAATTGTGGTCATTTTTGGAACGACGGCGATTTTCCACTCCGGCTTTTCTTCGGGCTCGGCATCCGTCGATGCGCTGGCTACCACTGAAAAGACCATCAATAACGCGAGTACGAGGCTAATCAATCTTTTTGTCATGTGTTCCTCCTAAGAATTTTGTTAATATTTCAACCCGGCATTCGGGCAGAATCCACAATAACTTTTCCGGAGTATCAGTATTCTTGTTACAAGTATAAACATAATCGTTGTAAATTCAATGTTTTATCTCTTGTACGCTTTCCGTTTTTTCTCCAGCGACAGCGAAATAAAACAATCAAGCTGGTCGGTTCAGCCGTCGGATTTGCAGCGGCCGGTTTTCAAGATATAACTCTGCTATCCATGTTTCGCCACGTGGAAACGCAGATTGCATATCAATTTGTCACTAGTTATAATTTTTGGCAGGAAGGATCCATTATTGGCTTTATAAGCCAGCTCTGAGATCTTTTTCGGATACAGGCAAGCCCCCATTATTTATGTTATTTGATTTGATTGAGACCACAATAAAACAGAAACGAGTGTTGAATTGCTGCTTGCAATCAATACTCAAAAAGACACATGCATGGAGGTGAGATGGATGGACTTTCTGATGGACGCAAGGTGGTCACCGTATGCAGCAGGCATTGGCATTGGAATTCTCAGCTGGTTTACGTTTCTGATTTCCCAAAAACCCATTGCCTGTTCCACCTCCTTTGCCAAAGGCAGCGGCTTGATTGAAAAGCTTTTCCGAGGCGACAAGGCGGCACAAAAACCGTATTATCAAAAAATTGGTTTGAAGATTGACTGGCAATTTATGCTGGTGATCGGCATTGTTCTGGGGGCCTTCCTGTCAGCCATATTATCCGGAGATTTCGGATTGAAGTGGGTGCCGGATTTGTGGTCTGGCGCTTATGGCGCCAATCCGGTTTTGCGGGTTGGTGCAGCCGTTATCGGAGGCATATTTCTGGGATTTGGTGCCAGATGGGCTGACGGCTGCACAAGCGGACACGGCATCAGCGGCACCATGCAGCTGACGCTGTCCAGCTGGATTTCGGCTGTCTGTTTCTTTATTGGCGGCATCTTGACGGCTCACCTGTTGTTTCGGGTATTTGTTTAGTCTGATTGACAGAAAGAGCAGATCGGATGAAAAAGAACCATCAGCTGATTTGGGGGCTCGTTTTCGGCATCATATTCGGATTTCTTCTCCAGAAGGGAGGCGTTACGCACTATGATGTCGTCGTTTCTCAGCTGCTGCTGACAGATTTTACCGTGTTGAAGATCATGCTGTCTGCGGTAGTGACCGGCATGATCGGCATCTATTTTATGAAGAGCAAAGGATGGATTGAACTGCATCCGAAGAAGGGATCTGTCGGCATAAACGTCATCGGGGGACTGATCTTCGGGGTTGGCTTTGCCTTGCTGGGATATTGTCCCGGGACCATTGCCGGTGCCGTCGGCAACGGCAACCTGGATGCGGCGGTTGGCGGCGTGATCGGAATCATGGTTGGTGCCGGTATCTTTGCCGCATATTACCCGCGGCTTAAGTCAGGCATCCTGCAAAAAGGAGACTATGGCGACGTATCACTGCCCGAGCTCCTGAAAGTCAATGACTGGGCGGTGGTCATTCCGGTTTCGGTGCTGATAGTCGCCTTGTTGTAGTGGATTGAATCAATCGGCCTTTAATGTGTGAGCCGGATCATGAACCGTTGGACGGTATCTGACTTGACAGCAAAAATGATGTGATATGCGCTCGAGTGCGCAGCTAGAATGCCAGGGAGAATTTTATGTTTTTTAAGAAGATTGAAACAAAGGGACTTGCTCACTATTCATACATGATCGGCGATGCAGACGATATTGCCGTCATCGATCCGATGCGGGATGCTGCGGTATACATGCAGGAAGCCAGAAAAGCCGGTATGAGGATCAAATACATTTTTGAGACGCATCGAAACGAGGATTTTGTCATCGGATCGATGGAACTGGCGGAGAAAACAGGCGCGGCCATATACATTTCCGGCCATGAAGAACTGGGTCATGTGTACGGAGAAAAAATCCAGGACGGATTCCAGCTTTCCATGGGGAAGATAACGATCAAGGCCATTCACACACCGGGACATACACTGGGGCACATGAGCTATGCGGTGTATGAAGAGGGTATTGAAAGTGCGTACATGGTATTCACCGGTGACTGCCTGTTCATGGGCGACCTCGGCAGAACGGACTTTTACGGAGAAGAGAATCTCGAGAAAATGACAGGACTTCTTTACGAAAGTGTGTTCGAAAAGCTGTTTCCGCTGGGAGATCACGTGCTCATGTGTCCTGCCCATGGTGCAGGATCCGCCTGCGGCGACTCCATGGATGAAAGACCGTATTCATCTTTAGGATACGAAAAGGCAAAGAATGAACTGCTTCAGGTGAGTTCAAAGGAAGCGTTTATTGAGAAGTTTGCCAGAATGAGAATCAAGCCACGATATTTTGAGCGGATGGAGAAGCTCAACGTCGAAGGTGCAGACTTTGTCGGGAACGATGTAGTGCTCAATACATTGTCTGTAGAAGAAATAGCCGCCATGAAAGACAGCATTCTCCTGCTCGATGCCAGGACGAAAGAAGGGTTCATCGGAGGACATATCCCGGGCTCAGTCTATTTGCCGAAAGGAAACATTACGGCTTTTTTAGGATCCATATACTGGCCGGACGTTAAGATCGCTTTCGTTATTGACGGAAAAGTGGCAGACATGGAAGAAATCTACTGGTATTGCCGCAGAATAGGATTTGACAATATTGTCGGCTACTTGCCTGACGGCATTGAAATGTGGCAGCAAAATGGCCGCAAGGCGGAGCAGCTCGCGACCATATCCGCAAAAGCATACAAGAAAATGCCAAAGGGCGATGACTTTATTCTTCTTGACATCAGAGATTACGACGAAGTCGAGCCACAGGACCCTGACAAGAATAAAGTGAGCATTCCTCTCAAGAGCCTCTATGAGAGCCTGGACGAGCTTCATCATGAAGAAAAGACATATTACATTCTGTGCGGTTCCGGGAATCGGGCAACAACCGCGGCCGCTTACCTCAGGAAGAAGGGATACGAGGTCGTGGTGATCACCGGCGGTGCAGAAATGTACAGGAACGTGCTTTAGTCCATTGACTCTGCCTTAAGAAAAAAGCAGGAGGATAATCGTGACGACTGACGTGATCATTGTATTTATCATACTTTTCGCAGCAATGATCATGTTCAGTGTGGAAAAAATCAGGAACGATGTGGCCTCGATTATTATCATGCTTTCACTGGCCTGGTCTGGAATCGTATCTCCGGACCAGGCCTTTTCAGGATTTTCTTCAAATGCTGTCATGGCCATTATCGGTGTGATGATCATCGGATACGGCATCGAAAAAACGGGCATCATGAACAGCCTGGCTCAGCTGATCAGCGATAAGGCGGGAGAAAAAGAGAATGTCGTGACGGCCACTGTCATGGGGGTAACGGGGATTATTTCGTCATTCCTGCAAAATATCGGAGCGGTTGCCTTGTTTTTGCCGGCTGTGAGAAAAATTGGTCACAAACCGGGAATCAGTCAGAAGAGACTTCTCATGGCGCTCGCATTTTCGGGCATCCTTGGGGGAACGCTCACCATGGTGGCTTCAGGGCCGCTGATCATTCTGAATGATCTTCTGGCAAATGGCGGATACGATGGTTTCGGGATGTTCAGCGTGACACCAATCGGCATAAGTCTCCTGATGGCGGGCATCTTGTATTTTTTCTTTTTCTCGAAAGCTGTGCTGCCTGAAGAAGCGAAAGAAACCGGTTTCAGAAAAGACGAGCTTCTTGACATATACGATCTTCCCAGGAAGATTTGCGAAGTTGATTTAGCGAGTACAAGCCGGCTGGTGGGAAATACGATAGAAGACCTCGCCTTATGGAAGGATTTCGGCATTCATGTTCTTGCCCTCTGGGAAGCGGGAAGCAAAACATATATCCCCTGGCGAAGAACCGCTTTCAGAGAAGGGCAAACGCTGGCAATCCTGGGGGAAGAGGATCAATTGAGGGCGTTCTTTGAGGCATTCAATTTAGAACCCAAGGCAAAATTGATCATCTTCAGTGAGCTTGAAGATGACAGGGAAGCGGCTTTTGCCGAAATCATCCTCCCACCCGATTCAAACCTGAAGGGGAAGACGATCAAGGAGATCGCCTTGAGAAAGAACTACAAGATTGAGCCGATCCTGTACATAAACAATGACGGCAAGCGGTTGAACTATATGGACTGGGAGATGGAGCCGGGTTTGAAGGCCGTAGTATTCGGGAAATGGGAAGATCTTGCAAGCATCAGGGATTCGAAGGAATTTGCTGTCATCAGTCAGATCAGGCCGCCGGCTGAGATATCACGGGCTGACAAAAAGATACCTGCCATGCTGATTTTGGCGGCAAGCATTGCCCTGATACTCGCAGGTGTTCCGTTACCGTTAAGCTTTCTTTCAGCAGCTGTCCTGATGCTTTTTACCAAGGTGATTTACAAGGAAGAACTGTACAAGGCCATTGACTGGAATACTGTTCCTTCTTGCCGGCCTTATACCTTTGGGCACAGCTTTTGAACAAACCGGAGCTGCACAGCTTGTCGCAGAGACAATAATAAGCGTGATCGGAACATGGAACGTCATATTCATCCTGTTGGCAATCGGGCTGACATCATCTACGGCGGACTGGGCAATGACTTCCTGCACGGCGGCTCAGGCGACGATGCGATTTCCGGTTCGGAAGCGCTGGCGATGTACTACGACAATCCGCTGAACGCGGGCAATGTGCTGCAGTACGATCCGGCAACGACCTTGTTCGCGGCGTACAACCCGTACGCACCGATGGCCAAAGTCATGGTCGATGAAAACGGCCGCTTCGTGACCGAAGGCGGAATCGACTTCCTCCTGAACTTCGAGGCAGCCGTCACCCCCGAACCCGACAACGACATGATCTTCGGCGACCTCGGCAATGACTGGCTGGTCGGCGGCCCCGGCAGAGATTACATGTTCGGCGGCCTCGGCGATGATCTTATTAATGCTGACGATGACCACGGATCCGGTCCGGATAACACGGACGTCGACACAGCGCCCGCAGGATTCCCGGCCGACTACTATGACGACATCGTCTTTGGCGGCAGCGGGCGCGATGTCCTGATTGCCAGTTCTACGGGCGATATCCTGCTCGACTGGACCGGTGAATTCAACAGCTACATCGTGCCGACCTCTAAATTTGGCCCGGGCACCGTCAACCGTCACAGCAATGCTGCTATCGTGTCATTCATTACTCAGCTGGGTCTCTCCAGCGGTTTGGACGCGACGGCCGGCGCAAAGGTGCCGGGTGCCGATCCGAAACGGTATTTCGAACCGTACGGCGAACTGGGACTTGTGCTCCAGGGTGATGCTATTGACAAGGACGTCGGTGCACCGCGCGACCCGCAGCCCGGCAATAAGGGGGGCAAAAAGAAGTAACGTCAATTTTTTAGGATAGCCAATCGATGACCGATCACTTGCCTGAAACGGGTTGCCCGGGGAAATAGAAACAGATCCGGGCAGCCCTTTGCTGTGCTTAATCGCGAGTCTGCTGGAGGTGAGATGAAGCGAAGCCGTGGATAAAAATCATTCCAGATTTTGTCTGCACCTCTTATTTCACTGAAAAACAGATTCACTGTTTGAACGGATAATTTGGCTTATCTTGCAGGAACGGCCTTCATATCAACGCTTTTCTGCAATTTCTGCGCTGCCTTGTGTTTGCTGCCTTTTTTCGATCAGGTGCTGTTTTTGCATAAACAGTGATTTCTGCACTAACCGTTTTAAAAAAGCTGTTGTCGTGGCTGATCTTTTTTGCACCCGTGCGGCAGTGATCCGGATGAAGGAGTTGTATTCAGGGTTGCATTGTTCGTATCTTATCTTTGTAAGGTACCACCGATGAACTTGCAGAATTTGGATAACTATCATAAAAAAGCCGCGTTTGCATTGTGGTATTATGAGAGAAAACTTGCAGGTAAACGTGTTCATGTGATTTATTGCTTTGTGGCATTATGCGAACAATCGAATCATACTTCGTCTTTCGACATGGTCCGCCTTGGGTATCCCTATTTTTTCGGTGTGCGAAGTGAACATGTTTCAAATAGGTGACAAATGAAATAATAATTTACTTCTTTAGTTAAATATATTTGGTCGGTTGCACGAGAGGTATATTTATATTATTGTCATCAAGGCGCAAATCGCCGTTATTGAGGAGTGTATGGCTAGTGTAATTTTAAAGGGTATCAAGAAAATTTATCCTCCAGTTGCTGGCGGGAAGAAGAAAAATCGCGTTCCACAGGATGGGACGGGTGCCAATTTGGAAATGACTGAACAAGGCGTCGTTGCCGTGCAGAACTTCAACATTGAAATCCATGACAAAGAGTTCGTGGTTCTCGTGGGGCCTTCCGGATGCGGCAAGTCAACAACATTGAGGATGATTGCCGGTCTTGAAGAGATAACTGAAGGGGAGCTTTACATCGACGGCAAACTTGTCAATGAGCTCGATCCAAAGGACAGGGACATTGCCATGGTGTTCCAGAATTATGCTCTCTATCCTCACATGACTTCATATGACAATATTGCCTTTGCCCTCAAGAAGCGAACATCTTCAAAGGATGAGATTGATAGAAAGGTTCGTGAAGCCGCTGATATATTGGGAATATCGGAGTATCTCGACAGAAAACCGAAAAACCTTTCAGGGGGTCAGCGGCAGAGGGTTGCGATCGGGCGTGCGATCGTTCGAAATCCAAAGTGCATGCTCATGGATGAACCGTTGTCAAATCTGGATGCCAAATTGAGAAACCAGATGAGGGCCGAGCTAATTCAGTTAAGAAGAAAGATCGATACGACATTTATCTATGTCACTCATGATCAGACTGAGGCAATGACACTTGGCGACAGGATTGTTGTCATGAAGGATGGGTTCATCCAGCAAATAGGGACGCCGCAGCAGGTCTTCGATAAACCAGCCAACCAATTCGTCGCAAGCTTCATCGGAACACCTCAGATGAACTTTTTCCAGGCAAACCTGGCAGAGGTCGATGGATATTTCTACGTGGACCTTAACGGGTTCAAAGTTCCTGCATCAGATGAAGACAATGACAAGATGAAGAAAAACAATGTCAGGCCGGGACCCGTCATACTTGGATTAAGACCCGACTCGTTTTCGATTGAAGAATCCGTGGCCTTTCCTGCCGCTTATATCGATGTAGTCGAGATGATGGGCACAAACATTCACCTTCATCTCAAATACAGGGGCGAGAGTATTATCCTCGTAACACAGGCAAAAGATGAAAATCAACACCTGAAGATGGACTATGAAAGCGGGAGTGCAATGCACTTTTCATTTCTTCCCCAGTCCATGTATTTATTTGACAGTGAAACTGGAAAGAATCTGGCAATATGAGGAATATCACTGCAATGACAACAGGGGCGACGCTGAAACACCGGCAACGGGCGAGGACCAGGAAAAGGGTTTTTCTGCTTCTTCTTCCGATAATGCTTTTCGGTATTCTCTTTGTGTATTACCCGTTCATAAGAACGATCATAAATAGTTTCAGTCTCGTTAATGCGAAGGGCAGCATCAAAGGTTTCGCCGGTATTGATAACTATGCGTACACTTTCAGCAGAAGGGATTTCCTTCCCGCGTTGCGGCATACACTTACGATCGCCGCCATTAATGTGCCTGTCACCATTATTATTACGTTGTTTCTTGCCTTTCTTGCCAATAAGAAACGAAAAATGAGTCCTGTTTATGAATTCCTGTTCACGCTGCCGATGGCCGTTTCAATGTCAGCTGCCTGCATGATCTTTAAATCAATGTTCAGCCCGAGTGTCGGCTTCATTAATTATTTCTTCGGTTTGGATCTGGGATGGTATGAGAGCAAGGAAACGGCACTTACCGCGATTATCATCCTCACCATCTGGATGGGCATAGGGTTTAACTTTCTGCTCATTCTTTCGGCTTTGCGCGCCATTCCCGATCAGATAATCGAAGCGACAAAAGTTGATGGAATCAGTCCATTGAGAAGAATCTTCAAGGTACAGATTCCATTAATTTCACCTACCATTTTCTTCGTGCTTTGTACGAATCTCGTGCTTGCGATGATGACATCGGCACCGGTGATTATAATCATGGGGGTGAGTTCCGCTTCGTCGTCTACGAACACACTCATATCCATGATGTACCAGTCGGGTTTTTCAAGCTCTGACTATGGACTTGCGGCCGTATTGAGCATTACCGCATTTGTCCTCACATTGGGATTTACGATTTTGTCTTTCGTATTTGAAAAGAAGAAGGTTCACTATCAATGATGAAACGGAAAACGAGAAATCTGATTCAGGATTCAGTGGTCTCAACCGTGGCCATAATCCTTGGCATTATTATAATTTTCCCTTTAATATACTGCGTGTTCGGTGCATTCAAGACCCCTAACGAATTCCTTACGCCAACACTTCTTCCCGGCAGCTTCACCTATCTTGGCAACTTTGCGGAAGCGCTTGAAAAGGGCAATCTCTTAAGATATACAGCCAATTCTTTCATAATTGCCTTATTCGGAACGATCATAAGGCTTGTCTTCTCAATTCTGGCCGCTTATGCGTTTGCGTACTACGAATTCAAATTTAAAAATTTATGTTTTTTTCTCATTCTTGGAACCATGATGATTCCCGCCGATGTGCTGCTTGTGACCAACTATCTGACGGTATCGAGGCTCCATCTTCTAAATTCTTATATCGGCGTCATGATTGTGTCTTTTGTCAATGCTGCACAGATGTTCATGCTGAGGCAAAAATTCAAATCCGTGCCCAAGGATCTGAGAGAGGCAGCCCAGATTGACGGGTATGGCGATATCAGTTATTTGACGAACGTTCTCCTGCCAATAAGCAAACCGGTACTCACAACACTCTTTGTCCATAGCTTCATTACCCTTTGGAATGCATATCTCTGGCCGTTGATTGTGACGGCTTCGTCTCCGAACATGAGGACAATCATGGTCGGGATCACGAAGCTTAATTCATGGGAAGATGAAAACTACCAGTTAGTTCTTGCGGGCGTCGTGTTATCTCTCATCCCGTCTCTCATTCTCTTCATCCTGATGAAAAGGAACATGAGGAAAGGAGGAATGGATGGCGCACTTGTTGGTTAGTGACCGTCTCTTCTTCCCAAGGAAAAGGAACTTGTGGAAAGGAGGAATGGAAGGAGCGCTTGTAGATTAATGACTGTTATATGGTGATGACATTGAAACCAAATCCTAAGGAGGATGAAAGCATGAAAAGATTCTTATTGGTATTGCTTGCTGTTTTGTTCACTCTATCAGCAATGTTCGCCGGAGCTGGCAAGGTAATTGTACAGGCCGAGCAGGAAACACTTGGTTCACAGCCGGTAACCATTACGTTCTGGCACTCCGCCAGCGATGATGCGGGGCCCCTTGTTGACAAGTATGTCAAGGAATTCAATGAAAACAATGAATACCAGATTACTGTCAATGCAATCTATCAGGGGCAGTATTCGGATGCGACAACCCTGATGAAGACGATCCTTTCGGCAGAAAATTACAAGGAACTGCCGGACATTATGCAGCTTGATGCAACCGGCAAGCTGGATTACTACAATTCGGGCAGGGCATTTTCAATTAACGACGCAATTGAGTATTTCGATGAAGACATTACCGAAGATTATCTTGAGGTAGCACTCGGGAACTGGCAGTTCAGCGGCTCGCAGCTCGGGCTCCCGTTTGCTACGTCAACGACAATCACATATTACAACAAGGATGTTCTCAAGGCGGCAGGATGGGAAGAGGGTCCGGATACCTTTGCTGACATCATTCAACTCAGCGAAGATATGAAAGCCAATGGAATTACTGTGCCTGCATACGGGGCGGTTCCCAATACTCCGACCCTTGCCAACTGGCTCGGTCAGCTCGGAAGTTATGTCGTTAACAACAGCAACGGTGCCGATGATACAGCAACAGCGCTTGAATGCATCGATAACGGAAGCCTCGAGACATTCCTTACCGAGTGGAAAGCCATGTATGATGCGGGTGCGCTGCAGAACGAAAGCCTTTCAACCAACCAGTTTGTTGCAGGCGAAGTTGCCATTCTGACAAGTTCATCTTCAAGCGTCAGCAGCCTTCTCAGTAAGGTTGGCGACAGTTTTGAAGTTGGAGCAAGCACCTTCCTTCGTGTGAATTCATCTGCAGATTACGGTGCGACTGTGTCTGGTTCATGTCTCGTGATGTTCGATTCCGAGGATGCACTTAAGAAAGCGGCAACTTGGGAATTTATCAAGTACATGACTGGAGAAGCAGTCCAGGTGGACTTTGCGGCTGGAACCGGGTATACACCTGGATACAAGGCTGCGGTTGAAAATGAAGACTACAAGAATCTTCTCGCCACGACCCCGCAGTTCGCTGTTGCTCCGGAGCAGCTTGCAAAGACGCCTGCTTCGATGAGAAGTGTTACTGTCGGACCAACAGTTGACTTCTACTATGCAATCCAGAACGAGGTGACCGACATGCTCAATAACGGAGCAACCGTCGATGATACAATCGTGAGCATGGAAGAAAGTCTTCAGGGACTGCTTGACAACTATCTCAGAATGAATCCGTAAATTCCAATACGTGTATTCGTTTATCTCAGACCGTGGGCCGTTGCGGCCCACGGTTTTTAAAAAAAAGGGAACCTAATGAAACTATCTACATCAACAAACATTTGCGCTTTCTCAGCAGGGCCTGCCAGATACCCGCTGGTCTTTTGCATTGAGGAGAGCGCGAAGGCCGGCTTCAAATATCTCGATCTGAACTTCTGTGAAGCGATGAATCCTGCATCCAGAATGAGGGATGATGATTGGGAGCAGTATGTCGAAGAGCTTGCGGAGACGGGAAGGCGATGCAATGTCATATTTGTCCAGTCTCACTTGCCTTACTACGATATATTTGCGGAAAATGACCCGAACAAAGCAAAGATGATGGAAGAACTTATCCGTCGTTCGATAATCGCTTCTTCACGTCTGGGTGTGAAGTGGACGGTAACCCATCCCGGTACGTATTACCGTGCCGGACAAGACATGTCCGTTTCACTTGAGAGAAACCTCGAATACTATTCAAAGCATGTGGATACAGCCAGGGAATATGGCATTGGCATCGCACTTGAGAATGATTTCGAATACAAATCGGCTCCCTACCAGCATATTTTCTGTGCAAACATTTATGAACAGGTTAATCTCATTGATTCCTTTAATGATCCTGAACATGTCGGTGCATGCTATGACTTCGGACACGCAAATCTTGTCGGAGGTTTTCATCGGCAGAACCTTAACATCCTGGGCAAGCGGGTCAAAGCGATTCATGTGCAGGATAATAAGGGCCTCGAAGATGAACATCTGCTTCCGTTTCACGGAAACATTGACTGGAAGGAAGCGATGGCAGGATTAGCTGACATCGGCTTTGAAGGCGACTTGACCTTTGAAATTCAGGAATGGGGGCGCTTCTACCCGAAAGAGCTGAAATGCATGATGGCTGAATATGCCGCTAAGGTGGGAAATGTTTTGATTTCCTATTTCAATGAAGCGGTCGAGAAGAAGAATGCTGCGACATGAACATAAGAAATAGCATTCAATTGCCTTTCTTTCAGGTGAAGGACGATTGACTGCATGAGGCGGATTTGCCCGGAGCGGAATAGCATCCGATCCGGGCGACCTTTTTGTCAGCAAAAAAATTTTCAACTGCACCAGCCGTTCTTGCGCAAAGTGCTGCTCCTTTTTTCTGCCGCTGCAAAACGGCTGTCCCGCAGCAATAACGGACGTCATTCGGTTATGATATGTGCAACATCCGAAGTGAGACATGTCAGATAATCGAGAATTTGAACCGTCTGTTATGTGACAGTGATCACAGGACAATACGGATCGCAGCGGAGGCATTACAGATGGATTATGACGTGATCGTTATTGGCGGGGGGCTTGCCGGACTTACGGCGGGCAGTTTGCTGGCGAAGCGGGGGCTCCATACGGCGGTGATTGACCGGAATTACAATTCGGGCGGGTCATGCGGCATTTTTAAGCGAGGCGATGTCACGTTCGATATCGGGTCTGCCATGCTGTACGGTTTCGGAGAAAGCGGCTTCAACGCACACCGGTTCATCTTCAACTGTCTTGAAGAACCGATTGACATGATCCGTCACGATCTCCTTTATCGCGTGAATTTCGACGACGTGCGCATTCCGTTCTGGCTCGATGTGGAGAAGTTTGCCGCTGAGCTGGCGCAGGTATTTCCCGGAGAAGCAGACAATATTCACCGCTTTTACCGCGATATGAGCACGATGTACCGGCATGTCATGGTGGACACACCGAACTACACGACACCGGACGAAACGGATCCGAGCGCCTGAAAACTAGAAGCGAATGGGATAATCTCTTTTGCTGCGGAGAATCGACGGTGATGGGAACCGGCACGCCAACGGTCAGCACGGAAGGTCTTTCGGCTGCGAATGCCATCCTGAAAAAGGTCGGCCGTGAGCCGTACGTGTATAAGTGCGGCTTGAAAGACTACGTCAGGCTTGTTTCGAAACCATTCCAAAGCGAACAGCTTTTTGACATATATCCCGCGGAAGATCAGGTGATTATGAGAGAGGCCCTGCGCTGCCGCCTGTGCGAACGGCCGAGCTGTGCCGGCCGTGAAGAGGCGGATATCCGCGGCATCATGCGGCGTACGGCGGTCGGCAATTTCGCCGGAGCCAGGAAACGGCCTCTGCCAGCCGACGCTGAAGTGCTTTTGCAATTTGAGAAACGCTGCATTATGGCGCTGGAAGGCGGTCAGCCGGTCGCGATCAGGAAGGTGGCGTCCTTTCTTGCAGGCAATACGATATGAACGAATCGTTTGATGCCGTCATTGCCGGCGGTCTTGTCCGCCTTTTTCTCGCGCTGAAGGCCCGTTTCGAAAATGCTGAAGCGGACGTTTTCACCGACGCATGATTGATCAGACGGTTGACCTGATTATCATCTGTCTGGGGCTGGCACTGACGCCGCTGCTGTTCTTTCGGTTTCCGCACCTGCCGGCTGCCGGCAGAGGCGAGTACCCGTCCATTTCAGTCATCATTCCGGCGCGAAATGAAGCCGCGAATCTGCCGCTCATATTAGGTGATCTGAAAAATCAGACGGTGACACCGCTGGAGGTGATCTGCGTTGACGACGATTCGACAGATGAGACGGCGGCGGCTGCGGCTGCCTGCGGTGCTTCAGTGATATCTCTGAGCGATAAGCCGAAAGGCTGGACGGGCAAATCCTGGGCATGTCAGAACGGCGCGAAAGAGGCGAGGGGAACGCTCCTCCTATTTCTGGACGCTGATGTCAGACTGGGACCGGTGGCCCTTGCGCGGGTTGCAAAAGCCTATGCAGATGAAACTGTCACGCTGTCCGTGCAGCCCTTTCACGAAACCGGCAGCCTCTCTGAACAGTGTTCCATGATCTTCAACTTCATACAGGTGGCTGCCAGCGGCACGACACTGCCGCATTTTGACTGCAGGGGACTGCATGGTCCGCTGATTCTGATCCCGCAGGCGGTGTATTGGCAGATCGGCGGACATGCGTCGGTACGCCAAAGCCTGATCGAGGATGTGGATCTCGGCCGCAGGCTGAAGCAGTGCGGTCACAGCTTTTGCCTGTTCGTCGGCGATGATGCGGTTCGCTATCGCATGTATGCCGGCGGTTTGAAAAGCCTCTTTCAGGGCTGGGTGAAGAACATGGCCGCCGGAGCGGCCGCCGTTCCTGCCCCGCTGTTTGTCGCCGTTTTCTTCTGGCTTTCTTCGCTGATTTCCGTTCCGCTCCAGATCGTGCGTTTTGCGACGGATGCGCTGCTGCCTCTTTACATTGTTTTGTATCTGCTGTGGGTGCTGATTCTCTTTTGTCTTGCCTCAAAGCTGGTCAGGGTCAGTGTCTGGACCGTCATCTTCTATCCGCTCGTGATGGCGGTCACGCTCGCCATTTTTACGGTATCGCTTTGCAAGAATCTCTTCCGTCTGCCTGTCATGTGGAAAGGCCGGAGTATCACAAAAGAGGAACATCCGTGAGAGTGCTGTACTTTTCGGACAAGGTTACGCTCGTCCTCGCGTTTGCCCTCTGGGCTGTTTTCCAGCTGGGTGCTACACTGATCTGCCTTCATCTGCCGGATCGATTCCTCTCTTTGCATAAAGCCTTCTTCCGGTCATATGCGTTTGAACAGGATGGTCTGCTTTATGCGCGCCTGTTCAAGGTGAGACGCTGGAAACACCTGCTGCCGGACGGCGGCACGATCTGGAAAAAGCGCGGTTATGCCAAGCGACATCTCAGTGACTTTTCGGAATTGAATCTGGAGCGTTTTCTAATCGAATCCTGCCGCGCCGAGCTGACTCACTGGCTCTCCATATTTCCATTCTGGATATTCGGCTTCTTCATGCCGGCCGGGGCCGTGCCGGTTATGCTGCTCTATGCGCTTGCCGTCAATGCTCCCTGCATCATTGCGCAGCGGTACAATCGTCCGCGCATCGAGAGGCTGCTCAGAAAAAAGGCGAAAATCCGACGCGTTTGAAAGTATTTCGTACACGCTTGCGTTGTTTCTCCAACGGTACTAAACTGAGCTTGTATGCAAACGGGTGAATAGTCTTTCGGATGTTGTCTGCCGAATTGCTTTTCAGCCGCTTGTCATCGCAAATGAAACCAAGGAGGAATCATCATGAAAAAAATGCTCAGTATTCTCTTGATCCTGAGCCTGGCCTTCGCTGTGTTCGGAGGTCAGCCGATTCTGGCAGAAACCGGTGAGGGGTCCGGTACGAGCAAAATCGGAGGCGAAGGCGCCATTGTGGTGAGTGTCACGCTTGCCGACGACGGCTCGATCGAGGCTATCGAGATCCTGGAGAACAACGAAACGCCCGGTATTTCAGATGCGGCTATCGAAGCCATTCCGGAGGCCATTGTCGCCGAGCAGAGCCTCATGGTGGATGCCGTTGCCGGTGCCACTTATACGGGCGATGCCATCATTCTCGCCGTGCGCGATGCACTCGAAAAAATGGGTGCCGATGTTTCCCGTTTTGAAGTGGAAGTCGATACTGAGGTCGAGCAGGCTGAGGATGTTCTGCTTACTGCCGATGTGGTCGTGATCGGAGCGGGCGGAGCCGGCCTGACGGCCGCCGTTCAGGCCCATATGAACGGTGCCAGCGTGCTCGTACTTGAGAAAATGCCCAAAGTTGGGGGCAACACGATACTCTCCGGCGGTGCGCTGAATGCGGTGGATGACCGCAGCGAAACGGCCATCGCCATGGAAGACTCGGTCGAATGGCATTACGAGCAGACACTTGCCGGCGGCGACTTCAAAGGCATTCCCGCACTCGTTCACATTCTGGTCAGCCGTGCCTGGGATGCCGTTGAGTGGATGAAGGAACTTGGCATGGAATTTGTCGAGGGCGAAATATTCACTGTCACCGGCGGTCTCTGGCCGCGTGCCCATAAACCGCTTGAGCCGGTGGGAACCGGGTTCTTCAAGACGTATCAGGCATATATTGACAGCCACGACGGGATCGACGTGATGCTGAACACGAAGGCGACCGATCTCATTATGGAAGACGGCAGGGTCGTCGGCGTGCTGGCCGAAGGCGAAACGGGGAACGCCGTGACGGCTATGGCAGACAAGGGTGTCGTGATGGCGACCGGCGGCTTTGCCAATTCCGTTGAATTGCGTCAGGCTTTCAACATCCAGTGGGCGGATCTCGGTCCCTCCATCCCGAGCACGAATCACCCCGGAGCGACGGGCGACGGCATCAAGATGCTGATGAAAGTCGGAGCCGACATGATTCAGATGGGCTTCATACAGCTTCTGCCCATCGGTGATCCTGAAACGGGCAGCCTTTCCGGAAATATTGAGTTTGGCGTCGACAGCCGCATTTTCGTCAACAAAGAAGGCAACCGCTTCGTCAATGAGGGCGGCCGTCGCGACGAGATGACGGAAGCGCTGTTTGAACAGACCGACAACTACCTCTGGATGATCATGGACGCGGATAAGTATCCGACGGGTGAAGAAAAGAACAACTTCAACGAAAGCATCAACTCCCTGATCGCTGAAGGCCGTGCATTCAAGGGCGAAACACTGGAAGAGCTGGCGGAACAGATTGACGTTCCGTACGACAATCTCAAGGCCGCCCTGGACACATACAATGAGCATTGCGAGAGTCAGGAACCGGACGAGTTCGGCCGCACTATATTCGGCACGCCGATCGACACGGCACCGTTCTTTGCGGCTCCGCGCGTACCGACTGTCCACCACACGATGGGCGGTGTGCATATCAATGAGAGCGCCCAGGTGCTGGATGAGAATCTCCAGTGCATTCCGGGCCTGTTTGCCGCCGGTGAAGTCACGGGTGGCATTCACGGCGCGAATCGGCTGGGCGGCAACGCACTCGCGGATCTTCTGGTCTTCGGTCGCATTGCCGGTGAAAGTGCAGCTGCGGGGAGATAAAACGACACCCAAAGGGTCGTGAACAGTCCCGCTTATGTGAAGACCCGCTTCGAAAGAGGCGGGTCTTTGCGCACCTGAAGCCGGTATAATGGCAGATGCAAGGGAGATTCGGGATGGATGTATCAATACGCCGTGTGAACGCGGCCGATGCAAGCAACATGCTTGTCTACCTGAAGCAGATTGGTTCAGAGTCGGACAATCTGCTTTTCGGAGCGGAGGGGCTGCCGTACACGGTTGAAGAGGAATCGGTCATACTCGATCGATATGCGGTGTCGGACAAAGCCGTGATGCTGATCGCGCTGGATGGCGACGTGATTGTCGGCAATGGTGTGTTTACCGGATTCAGCCGGCAGCGTATCGCACATCGCGGCGAAATCGCCATGTCGGTGCGAAAGGATTACTGGGGGCAGGGTATCGGCAGCGCGCTGATGGAGCGGCTGATTCTTTTCGCAAAGCAGGCCGGATTTGCGATTATCTCGCTGGAAGTGCGCGCTGACAATGAGCGTGCCATTCATCTGTACGAAAAGTTCGGCTTTCAGCGGTATGGATTGTTCAGCCGCTTCTTTTGTATTGACGGTCAATATTGGGATGCCGTGTGCATGTCGCTCCAGCTTTGATGTCCATTCTGCGCTCAGCTTTGTGGCATTTGTGGCACTCGCTACGGCTGGTGGTCAGGCGGCATCAGCGCCTGCTATGCTGACGACATGCGACATCTGCAGTAGTAGGCCTGAAAAGGAGAATGCTATGGATCGAGATCAAGTCAAGCGTATTGTCGTCGTCGGCGGTGTCGCCGCCGGCACATCGGCAGCAGCCAAAGCGCGCCGCAATGACGAAACGGCGGAGATCACCATTTATGACATGGATCGGGATATCTCGTACTCAGGGTGCGGTCTGCCGTATTTCATCAGCGGTATAGTCCCCTCGCTCGACGTGCTGGTCCCCCGTGATGCCGCGTACTTCTGGAATCAGTACCGGATTGACGTGAAGGTCCGGCACGAAGTGCTGGCCATCGATCCGGATGCGAAAAAGGTTCGCGTGCGCAATCTGGAGGACGGTTCGGAATTCGTCGACCGGTACGATACGCTCGTGCTGGCGACCGGTGCAAATCCAGTCATTTTGCCCTTGCCTGGCGCCGAAAAGGCGCACGTATTTACACTCAAAAATCCTTCGGATGCAGCCGCAATCAAGGATTATCTGGACAAAAATGCGCCCCGGACTGCCGTTGTGATTGGCTCCGGTTTTATCGGACTTGAGATGGTCGAAAGCCTGACCGAAGCCGGCCTGGCCGTTCAGCTGGTGGAAAAGCTGCCGGCTGTCTGTCCGTTTCTCGATCCGGACATGGCGCCGTATCTGCAGGAATATCTTGAGGCAAAAGGCATTGCGATTTACACGGGGCGGACGGCCGTCTCGATTGACGACCGGACGGTGGCGCTGGATGACGGCACGGAGCTTGATGCCGATCTGGTACTGGTGGCCGTCGGCATCCGTCCGAATGTCAAACTGGCCGAGTCTGCCGGCGTGTCGATCGGAAAGACCGGCGCTATCGCCGTCAACGAATATATGCGGACCAATATCCCTCACATTTACGCGTGCGGGGACTGTGCCGAGAGCTACTCAAATGTGGTCTGCAAGGTCATTTACCGGCCGCTCGGCTCAACCGCCAACAAAACGGGACGCATCGCGGGCGATGCGATCACCGGCGGAGATCTGTCGTTTCGCGGGATTTCGGGGACAGGCATTTTTCGCGTCTTTGAGATGAGTGTCGCGGCGACGGGACTGAGCGAGCAGGAAGCCAGAGATGACGGCTTTGACGTCTTAATCAGCCACAACATCAAGCCGGACAAACCTGAATACTTCGGCGGCCGGGAGATGGTGATCAAGTCGATTGCGGATCGCCAAAGCGGGCGGCTTCTTGGTGTCCAGATTGTCGGCTATGAGGGCGTAGACAAACGCATTGATGTCTTTGTCACGGCAATCGCCGGGAGACTTGCGGCAGCGGATCTTTTCCATCTAGATCTGGCTTACGCACCGCCGTTTTCGACGACCAAGGATCCTGTGATGTACTCCGGCATGATTCTGGAAAACGCGCTCAATCGCGGCCGCGAAGTCATTACAGCCGACACGCTGGCCCAGTTAGATAACCCGGTTATCGTTGACGTGCGCCAGTCAGGTCAGTATGCCGCAGGTCACGTGGAAGACGCGGTCAGCATGCCGCTCGAAGCGCTGCGAGACAGCTGGCATGAAGAAGATATGGATCGCCCGGTCGTGACCTACTGCAACAAGGGCGCGAGCGGGAATGCAGCCCAGAATGTTCTGATCAACCGCGGCTGCAAGCAAGTCTACTGCTTATCGGGCGGGCATCGGCAGTACCAGCATACGGTGAAAGCCCGGAACAAAAAACAGGACTAGACATCTTCCGGGAAAAACCGGCGGTACCAGATCAGGAATGAATAGACGGTCC
>DUPJ01000095.1 GCA_012838355.1 Clostridiaceae bacterium | reverse complement strand
TATTGCACCCCCGGCCCCCCGAAGGGCAGGCCCGGATGGCGTTCGAGGCAGGCTTTCACAGAATCGGCATCTTTGGCCATATAGAAAACCCTGCAAAACTAATTCTGCAGGGTTTACTATATTGGCTGCCGATGAAGGATTTGAACCCTCACAAACTGAGTCAGAGTCAGGTGTGCTACCTTTACACTAATCGGCAATCTGGCGTCACTCAGCGAACGTCAAAATATCATAAAGCAATGCTGATTGCAAGGCTGTGCAAATCGAAATATACACCTTGGACAGGAGAACGCATGACCGAAATGAAATCCTTGGCTACCCTTTTTGTACACGGCATCTGCGGACATTACAGCCAGTTTGCCGGCCTGCCGGATATCGCTGCCCGCTTCGGCACGTCGGAGACATTTCTTCTGCCTGGACACGGGGGTGCCTTTTTCGCTCTTCTGAAGACTGGTGTCGACGACTGGCTCGGTGACGTCGATCAGCGGCTGGACCGGTTGTCGCGCTCGCATGACGAGGTCATTCTGGTCGGGCATTCGCTCGGTGCCCTGCTCAGTTTGTACGCCGCTTACAAAAACCCGTTCCGTGTGAAGCGCATCTTTCTCTGGGCCGCACCGCTCGGTATATCGCGCACATCATCGATTTGCCAGAAGCTGAAGTATCGGCGTGCCCAGACGCCCAAGACGGCCGGCATACGTCTGACGGATCTGCTGTCAGTCGGGTTGCCGACGCCGCTCGAAGGCCTGCGCATGCTGCCGCTCCTCTCCGATATTGTGTCCTTCTCAAAACGCTGTGAGATCGTATATCCGACGCTGCCTTTTGACATTACCGGCTTTCAGGTGCAATACGATGAGGTTGTAGATCCTGATCGCAGCATGCGCCTTCTGAAGACTAATGTCCGGGCAAACGTTCATCTCCTGACTGAATCAAGCCATGGCGCGCTTGTGTCTCCTGAGCGGGAACTGGTTGAAGCGACGTTTCAGGAGATACTTCAGGCGTCACGGGCAGAATAGTAAAAGGGACTGTCGCTGCAGCACAGTCCCTCGCTTAATCGTTTCGATAATGCTCAATCGAGGTGGAAGACGAGTTTGAGATCGACGGCAACGGGACTGTTGTCCTCGTTCGTTTCCATGATATCCGCCATGTAATCCCACCACTTTCGGTTGATCGCCGTTGCAGCACTTTCGTTCCAGCGTGCCCGGTCCTCGATACGGATGACGCCGAACAGCGTCAGGGTGTCCCGGTCAAGAAAGATGGAGTAGTCGCTGCCGCCATACTCATGAATCATGTCAATCATTTCAGGCCAGAGCAGATTGTGACGGCGCTCGTATTCCGCTTCGTACCCCGGCAGCAGTTTCATTTTAAATCCGTGAATCATATGCACCTCGCTTCCTTTGCCCGTTCGATCAAATTGGTGACCGCTTCGCGTGCGACTTGCCATTACACTAACACCGTGCGTTCAGCAGCATCAAGTGATGAAGTTGTTCTTTTGTATCATTTTCTTGCTGCGGCAGGCAAAGAATTTCTGTTATCCGTGCCTCACTCGTTTCTGAGCGCTGCCACCGGATCCTGTGCGGCGGCCTTGCGGGAGGGAATCAGACCGGCGATCACGGTCAGAATGACGCTCAGAACGATCAGGATCAGCGCACTCGGCAGCGGGAGCACGGCATTGATATCAGGCGAATCGGCCAGCGCGTGAATGACCATATTGCCCGGTATCAGCAGAAGCCTCGCGAGGCCAACGCCGAGTCCCCCCGACAGCAAACCGATGATGAATGTCTCGGCGCTGAACACCTGCGAAATATTGCGTTTCGAGGCGCCGACAGCTCTGAGAATGCCGATTTCCTTTGTCCGTTCCAGAACCGAGATGTACGTGATGATGCCGATCATGATGGAGGAGACGATCAGCGATACGGCTACAAAGGCAACCAGCACGTATGAAATGACGCTGATGATCGTCGTGATGGACGACGTCAGCATGGCAACAAAATCTGTATACACGATCTGGCCGTCTTCGCCGGCGGTCTCGTTGTATGCCTGAATACTTGCTGCGATAGCTTCCTTTGCCTCAAAAGTACCGGCGTAGATGCTGATCGAGGATGGTTCATCCGTGTTGACATACCCGAACGAAGCCATGTTTTCGGCATAGCTGCCGAGTGAAATGGCCGAATCGTACAGCCGCAGGAATACGTCGTCCGGCGCCGTTGCGAAAAACTGGTCGGCCATGGCCGCGAGTTCAGCTTCGCCGAAAGCCTCCAGGCGTTCCAGCTGTTCCGAATTGCCGGCCGTCATGGTTCCGGCCATCTCTTTCAGAAATGATGCCTTCTCTGATATGCCCATATCCTCAAGGTACTGTTTTGCATCCTGCACTTTTGCCGCATCGTCGTTCGGTGCAAACTGAAGGCCGCTCATTACGTCAATGTCCGGGCTGTCCAGCTGAGCCTTCACCACACTGCTTTCGATGCCTGAATCGATAATCCGTTTCGTCAGCGCATTTGTGTAGCCGACAGCACCCGATACGGTGGCAGTGGCTGCATCCTCATCCGGCCGGATGATGCCGGCCACAGTCAATTCGATCGCATCGCCCAGCATCGACTCAACCTGAGTCATGTCGCCGCCGATATAGTCGAAACGCCCCTCCTCGTTTTTTGTATAGAGACTTCCGGCGGGCAAGACGTAAAACCGCCGTTCCATGATCTCGTCGTAATCGATTCGAAACGTTTTGGCTTCAAATGCTTCGCCCTTCTCAATTGCCTCGATCTGCGCCCGATATTCGTCTTCGGGAATGACGCCCAGCGCATAAAGCGCCGTTGTCGGCAGCTCATTGCGTTCATCAAGCACGATCAGGACTTCGCTGTCCTCTTCCGGCCAGGTCCCGCGAAGCAGCGTATAGCTGTCACGGACGGCTGAACTGACGAGCGTGTCACCGGCGCCGGGCAGCAGTTCCTCGAAAATATTCAGCATCGGCCCCCTGCCGCCCGTCGTCATCGACCCCATCATGGTCTCCTGAATATTGCCCATTGCGCCTCCGTAGGTCGGCATCAGATTCTCCTCAACAAACGTGTTGCTTTTGGCATCGGCCAATTCACCCTCCGTGTTGTAGGCATAGACACCGAACGGCACATCATAAGAATAGACAATGCCGTGCTCACCCAAATACTCGCCGATGCCGTTTGCCGGGTCCTCGAGATACTGTTTGAACGCGGTCAGATTGTTTTTGGTCAGGCTGGCCGTCAGATTGCCGGCCATTTCCAGCACGGCATTGTTGGCATAGACGGCATCCGATGCGTGATTTCTCTCCCGGGACGCCCTTCTCGTGTCACCCATATTCATCATGCTGCCGAGATCGACAGTCTCGGCATCGATTGTGATCGGGTAAGCGGTCATGGTTTCCTGCTGAATATCTTCGATGTACGTGTTGACCCCGTTCGAGAGCGACAGGATCAGCGCGATGCCGATGATGCCGATCGATCCCGCAAATGCCGTGAGCAAAGTACGGCCTTTCTTCGTGAGCAGGTTGCTGAAGCTCAGCGAGAGCGAGGTGAGATAGCTCATGGATGCCTTGCCGAGATTGCGATGTTCCGGTTCCTGTATTGCGTCCGGCTGTTCAAACGGATCCGAATCCGAAATGACACGCCCGTCCTTGAGCCGGATGATGCGCGTGGCATACTTCTCGGCCAGATCGGCATTATGGGTCACCATCACCACGAGCCGATCTTTCGCAACCTCCTTCAGAAGATCCAGAACCTGAATGCTGATCTCCGAGTCAAGCGCGCCGGTCGGTTCATCCGCAAGAAGAATATCCGGATTGTTGACAAGTGCCCGCGCAATTGCGACGCGCTGCATCTGCCCTCCGGACATCTGGTTTGGCTTTTTGTGTTTCTGGTCGGCAAGCCCCACCTGTTCCAAAGCCCGGAGCGCACGCTCGCGCCGCTCATGCGGTGCAACACCGGAAATCGTCAGCGCCATGTCAACATTGGACAGAATCGACTGATGCGGGATCAGATTGTAACTTTGAAAAACAAACCCGACGGAATGGTTTCGGTAGGAATCCCAGTCTCGGTCCTTGTACTTTCTGGTCGACACCCCGTTGATAATAAGGTCTCCGCTGTCGTAACGGTCAAGTCCGCCGACAATGTTCAGCATCGTCGTTTTGCCCGACCCGCTGGGGCCGAGCACCGCGACAAATTCACTGTCGCGAAATGTCAGGGAGACGTCGTTCAGTGCGTCTTGTGTAAGGTCTCCGGTTTTGTACTGTTTGACGATGTTCCTTATTTGAAGCACGTGCATGCTCGCTTTCTCAAGAATATGACTCACCTTTAACTGACTGCATTCAGAACAATAACGTCAAGGCGGACGTCTGCATCCGTCATTCACAGCCGCAGATCAGTCGCAAGAATTATAGCGCACCCGTGCGGTCTGGACCTCACACGTTACCGGCCTCCTCAATCAGACGCAATCCGGTCTCAGTCAATTCATAACAGCGTGTCGCAACTTCAGCAAGATAGCGGCGATCGTGCGAGACCGAGATAATCGTACCGTTGAATGCAGAGAGCACCTCTCTTACGACCGGAGCGGAGAGCGGCGAAAAATTTCGGGTTGGTTCATCCAAAAGCCAGGTGTCGGCTTCCTGCAGCAAAAAAGAGAGCATGAAAAGCTTGGCCTTCTGCCCTCCCGACAACGCCTCGATCCGGTGCATCATTTCATGGCGGTCAAACTTCATGCAGCCCAGCATGTCGAGCGCACGCTGGCGATCTGCCACATGTCCGGACGGAGCCAGAAACTCAACCGGCAGCGCCTCAGCCGGCAGCACGTCTTCATAATTCTGCGGCATGTAAGCGACCCGGAGATCCGGTCTGGCTGAGAGCTCGGCATAAATGCGGCGCAGGAGCGTTGACTTGCCGCATCCGTTGCTCCCGATGATGGCCACCTTTTCCCTGCCGCGCACAGTCAGGTCAATATCTCTGGCCAGAATGCGGCTTCCATCCGGCACACGCAATACAGGGAGGGCCAAATCGAGGATCCGCTTGTCCCTGGGATGCGAGATGGCAGGGTCCGCAAACAGCAGGACGGCATCTTCACGGTCCGGTTTTTTTGTCCGCTCCTCGTACGTTTTATCGAGACGGCGTCCGAGGGATTTGACGGCATGCATCTTCTTTTTGAGCAGTCGCCCGCCCGCCGGATCC
This sequence comes from Clostridiaceae bacterium, assembly GCA_012838355.1. Taxonomy (GTDB): domain Bacteria; phylum Bacillota; class Clostridia; order Saccharofermentanales; family DTU023; genus DUPJ01. Next base: position 13,549 of record DUPJ01000095.1, on the reverse strand, counting down.
TGGCGCGAAATCGACGCCTGGTCATGTTCGACCTGCTGCTCAATGCGCCGATACCGTTCCATTCTCGCCTCATGCTGACGTTCATCGGCCAGAGCCAGTCTCGACTGCCGCGAGAATGCGGCATCTCGCTCTGCCATATACGCGGGAAGGCCGGTTCGCGCAAGGGTCCAGACCGGCGTCTGCCGCCGGTGCAGCTGCTCCAGATGCAAAATACCGTTGGCCGTGCGTTCGACCAGTGTTTCGTCATGCGAAACAAACAGGAGCGGTCGCTCCTCCTCCGAGATGAAGCGTTCCAGCCATTCCAGCGTCGGAATATCCAGATCGTTTGAGGGTTCGTCCAGGAGCATGACATCCGGCTTCTGTATGAGCAGCCGGCAGAACTGAACCTTCGTCCGTTCACCGCCGGACAATGAGCCGAGACGGCGGCTTTCGTAAAGGAATTCGGGCGCAAGCCTGAGCCTCAGCGCTGCGTCATTGATGGCCTGCCAGTCACTGTCCGATCCGGCCGTCACATAATCGTATACGGATCGGCCGAGATCTTCCGGTGAAATGAACTGAGCCAGATAACCGATCCGGTCACTGCCGGATACGGCGCCGGTCACATCCAGATAGTCTGGCGGCATGTCGCGGGCGGCGAGCACTTTCAGGAGAGAGGATTTGCCATTTCCCTCTTCCCCGATCACGGCGAGCTTGTCACCCGGATTCAGCACGAACAACAATGATTTAATAAGTATGCGAAGATCACGGCGATGCGAGATCGTAAGATTATCGGCAATCAGCATAAACAACTCCTCTGGATAAGGACACAGTGTGCCCTTGTTTCAATCAGGAAATTATTTGCCGATCATGTCGCACCGCCTGTCTAATCAGATGCCATCAGTGTAGCCAGCAGGCTGACAGCCGTCAACGCTGCGATGTCAAATCATGCAGGGGCTGGAACTGCCGTTGTCAGAAGCGGCGTGTAGCGCATGCCGTTTGCCGTGAATTCGCTCAAGAACAAGACGACTGCCTGCATGCTCTGTTCCCCGTTTATGACGGGCAGGGCGCTGAAGTCGATCGCATCACGCCGCACTCTTCTGGCCAGCGTAATGTGCGGCTGCCACCTGCGTCCTGCCGGCTCGAGCCCCAGATTAATCAGCGCTGACTCCAGCCTACGGACATAACGTCGGAACGCGTCGTTTGCAGAAGTCTCCAGCACGAGCGTACCCGCCCCGAGGAAGCGGTACGCTCCCGGCGTGAGCGAAAGCGGCCCCGGAAACAACTGTTCAAAGAGATCGCCAATGTCAGATGCCAGACTCCTGTCGACGTCGCCGATAAAGCGGATTGTGCAATGCAGATTTTCTGCAGTCACAACCGACGCTTTCGCATCGCTCGTACGGATCAGCGGCAGTGACGCAGCCAGGCGGTCATGCAAACCGGGCGGCAGGGTGGCCGCAACAAAAAGGCGCTGTTTCTTCATTCGTTATGCAGTCAAAACTAGTAGCGCAAAACGCCGTACCATTCACCGCGCACATCCTCCGACAGTTCGAGCACATGGACGTCGGCGCCAGTGTGAAGTCCTTTGATGATGACGGAGTCGAGATTCGTATTGCCGGCCTTGTGTTTCGCCAGATTGACATATATGGCTCCCAGCCGGCCTTCTTCGGCAGCCTTCAGTGCGAGATCATGCTCATTGACCGTGCGCCTGTCCGCAATGGCGCGCAGAAGATCGTCCTGGAGCCGTTTTGCGTCGTCAGCAAGGAGTGGCTCCAGCGCTTCAGCAATGCGCCCCTGCCGGTCTTTTTCATCGATCGAATCAAGCGGCTGCTCAATCTGGCTCTCCAGATAGACAGTATTTTTTGAAATCTGCCGGAACACGGCAATGTTTTTCGTCGTGCCGGCAAGCAGCACCTTGCGGTTTCCAAGCACCTGCGGCAGCGTCGTATCGAGATAGCGGAAATATTTTTCACGATTCTTTTCCACTTCTTCCGGTTTTGCCCGGTGCCCGTGATGCATGCCTTCGAGACCGCTGTACGATCCGACATTAAGATCGGCGTTCACATCAAAATCATCAAAAAGTGCCTGGAACTCAGTCTTGACCTCATCCGTTTCAAACGGTTCATAACCGTATCGCGACGCCTTGTAAAGGCGCACCCGATCCTTGCTCAGATCCGCCAGCAGGACGTCGGCACGACGGCCGAGATGCGCAAACAGCGGTAGAACATGGTAGACACTGCCGACAATGGCGATTGGTTCCGGCGCATACTCCAGATGAAACACCTCGAGAGACGAGCCGCAGGCAAATACGGCCAGGCCGGCTTTTGTGTACTGCCACAAGGTCGTTTTTGCCTTCACCAGATCGTACAGCGAAATGAAGGCGTCCTCCCAGTGACGGCGCGCATATTTCGCTTCGGCAATGCGTTCGGCATCCGACACCAGATTCTTGTAGCGCACGGGATCGCCTTCATTGTCGGGGTACCTTGCATGGGTCGGCAAATAGATGGAAATGCAAGGTGCACCGGCGGGTATTTCAGATTGAATAAGGGATTTAAGTCGTTTGCTGCTAAGCACGGTTGGTCCTTTCCGTCGAATAGTCGACAAGGTCATTCAGCCCGCAGTAGCTGTCCACTTATTTTACAGGTTCGCTGACAAAAAGTGGTAACGCGATCATTTTGTCGCAGACAAAATGAAGTGTTTTCACTCCTGCAGAAACAGACAGCGGACAGAAAAATGCCCGCGACAACAGTGCGATCCGCATAGCTGCAGTCCCAAATCAAGCAGATGGCAATCCCGGATATGATTCATGTCGAGTGCACTGAATCTCGTGGACGAGGTCGCAAAAAAGAGCTGAGAAATCAGCCGTCCGCAATCTTGCGCAAAAACTGTTTCGTCCTGGCTTCGTTCGTATGCCGGAACACTTCGTCCGGCGTGCCCGCCTCAATAACCTGCCCCTGATCCATAAAGATGACATGGTCTGCCACTTCGGCGGCAAAGCGCATCTCATGGGTGACGACCAGCATCGTCATGTTTTCTTTGGCGAGATCCCGCATAACGTTCAGGACTTCGCCTGTCAGTTCCGGATCAAGTGCGGAGGTCGGTTCGTCGAAACACAGAATGGCGGGGTTCAGGGCTAGCGCTCTGGCGATGGAGACGCGCTGCTGCTGTCCGCCCGACAGCTGGAACGGATAGGCATGTGCTTTGTCGGCAAGTCCCAGTTTCTGCAGGAGTGCCAGCGCGTCTTTTTGCGCCGTCTTCCTATCCCGTTTCAGGACCTGGCGCGGCGCTTCGGAGACATTTTCCAATATGGACAGATGCGGAAACAGATTAAAGTTTTGAAAGACCATGCCAAGTTTAAGCTGCAGCGCCTTCTGAACAGCGGGAGGCGCATAGACCGCCCTGCCCGTTGCATCCGTATCCACCAAAATCTGACCGCAGATATTGATCTGTCCGGCGTCGATTCGTTCCAGCTGGCAGATGCCGCGCAGCAGCGTTGATTTGCCGGATCCGGACGGACCGATAATCGCCAGAATGCCGCCTTCCGCCAGCGTGAACGAGATGCCTTTCAGGACCTCCAGGGTACCGAAACGCTTCCTCACATCGCGCACAACAAGAATATTGTCATAACTATCCGACACGCGTCTCACACCTTATAGTAGGCAAACCGGCGTTCCAGCCCGTTCATGAAGAGATTCACCATCCCGTTCATGATCAGATAGAACACGAGCGCGACGACGATCGGAGTCATGCTGCCGGTGCGGTTCATGTGGTTCTGCGCGACGCGCAGGAGTTCAATAATGCCGATGGCGGTGGCCAGTGCCGTATCCTTGACGAGCGTCATGAACTCATTGCCGAGCGGCGGCAGAATCCGCTTGAACGTCTGCGGCCAGATGATGCGCAGGAACGTTCTGGCTCGAGAAAAGCCGAGTACTCTGGCTGCCTCATACTGGCCCTTCGGAATTGATTCGATGCCGCTTCTGTATATCTCCGAAAAGTATGCCGCGTAGTTGATTGTGAAGGCGACACAGGCTGCCGTGAAGCGGTCGAAGCCGCTGATGTTCAGCTGAAGCGACGGAAAATACATCACAAAGACCAGCTGGAGCATCAGCGGCGTACCGCGAATCACATACTGAAATATGGCCACCGACCGACTGACCGCTTTCCATTTCGACATCCGCCCGAACGCGAGCAGCAGGCCGAGCGGCAGGGCAAACAGCAGCGTAATGAAGAACAGCTTGACTGCTACCCAGCTTCCTTCAATAAATGCCGGAAGCAAATCGACAATGGCTGGCCACGTCATTTATTCAAAAATGGTCACGTCGCTGCCAAACCATTCGGTTGCGATGGCCGCCAGCGTTCCGTCAGCCTTCATGGCACGGAGCGTTTCTTCAACTTTGTCCTTCAGCTGGACTTCGCCTTTGCGAAACCCGATCACGTACGTTTCCGGCGCCAGCGATTCCGCCAGAATGACATAGTCGGCAGCATCTTTTTGCGCGACGTAATATTCGCCGACGACTTTGTCGATCAGAAGACCGTCTGAATTGCCGCTCTCAAGATCGAGGAATGCCGTGACGTTGTCGCGGAACGGGACCACTTCCTTGAGGGAGTCTTTGAACGACTCGTTTGCGTCAAGCGCCTGCTCAGCAGAGGATTCCTCCTGCAGGGCAATCGTTTTCCCGGCCATGCCGGCAAGATCTTCAATGCCGGAATCCGCCATGACAATCACGACCTGGTCGTTGCCGAGGTACGCAGCCGACAGCGTATTGTCACGGTCACGTTCTTCCGTAAAGCTGTAGCCGTTCCAGAGACAATCAATGTTGCCGGCATCCAGCTCATTCTGCTTCATCTTCCAGTCGATCGGAAGCAGTTCAAGCTCAACGCCGAGACGTTTTGTCACTTCTTTGGCCAGATCCACATCGAAGCCGACGATCTCGTTCTTTGCATCACGAAAGCCCATGGGAGGGAAATTATCATCCAGACCCATGATCAGAACGCCTTTGCTCTCTACTATGCTCCAGCTGTCATCCGATTCTGCTTCTGCCGCTTCTGTTGCTTCGGCTTCCGTTACTTCCGCCTCTGTTGCTGCCGCTTCTGTTGCTGCCGCTTCTGTTGCTTCCGCTTCTGTTGCTGCTGCTGTTTCCGCTGACGTGGGGTCGGCTGCTTTCGGCGAACAGGCGCCGAGCATGAGGAGCATGCTCATGACGAGCAGCAGGGTGATCCATTTTTTCATGCGTATTATCGTTCCTTTCATCACCCGGTTTCATACACGCGCAGCCTGTAAGACCGAGTATAATCTCGCATCTTGCCGCATTTTATCCCAAAGGTAAAGCGTTTGCGGCCTTCCCGGTGATACTTTCGGCTATTCGATCACTGGAGGTGTTTATTCACGCCCGAAGTCTGTGAAATCACACATTTAAAAGAAAAGCACTCCATCTCCCGGCTCTGAACAAATGTACAGCTCATCCATCTGGTGCACGGATGTTAATGCATAATTCCACGTTTTTTCAAAACAGCTTGCCGCCCGCTGTCCCTCTGCCCTAAAATATGTGCCAATGCGGATTATTCTGGCCGGTTCGTTGTAAACAAAGGGACAGGTGTCCGACACAAGGAGGCAGTCGCATTGACCATGGACCGGGCACAGTATAAGGCGGGCGTTCTGGACGCTATTCCGGTTGGTCTGGGTTTCCTGCCAATCGCGTTTGCCTATGCCGCTGCCGCATCTGACGCATCCTTTTCGGCAATTGAAACGACGCTGATGTCGCTTTTCGTATTCGGCGGTGCGAGCCAGATGATGGCGGTCGGCATGCTGGCCGGCGGGGCTGCTCCGTTCATGATCGTACTCGCAACGCTGATCATGAATCTGCGTCACTTTATCATGAGCACCTGCGTCTTCAACCGCATGGAGCCTGCCGCGGCACCGGCCAAGCTGCTGATGGCGCACGGTGTGACCGACGAATCGTTTGCCTTGTTTACGACGGAGAAGGGGCAGTCCAGATCGGTCTCGTACTTTCTCGGCCTGTTCAGCCTGACGTACTTTGCCTGGGTATCGGGTGCTGCACTGGGCGCGCTTGTGCTTGACGTCCTGCCGCCGCTTCTGGCTGACAGCCTCGGCATCTCGCTTTATGCTGTCTTCATCGCCATCCTGGCACCCGAGGCCAAGAAAAGTGTTCGTCTCATGCTGCTCGTCATCGGCACCGCGTGTCTCAATTTTTTATTGCGGCAGTTTATGGATCCGAGCTGGGCCTTGATCGCGGCGACGCTCGGCGGTGCCGCCGTTGGCGTATTCACAGTCGATCTGCCGGAACTGGCGGCGCCTGTATGAGAACTGAGATTGTACTTCTGATTATCGGCATGGCGGTCGTCACCTACATTCCGCGTGCCTTGCCGGCCGTTCTGCTGGAAAAAATCAAGCTTTCCGGGCGACCGGAAAAGTTCCTCCGGCTGATTCCATACACGGCCATGAGCGCCCTGATCTTCCCCGGCATTCTGACATCGGGCGGCGACACCATGCTGCCCGGTATTGCAGGCGGACTTGCCGCCTTGCTCATCGCACTCTTCAAGCCATCCGTGCCGCTCGTCGTCGCCGGCGCTGTGGCCGCTGCCATGCTGACGTCGATTTTCTTCTGATTCCTACTTGAGCCTCATCCGTGCAATGTGGTAACCTCACTGCCGATTGTGTTGAAAGAGGTTTTATACCGTTTATGCTGCAGGCCCTGATCATATTTGTTGTCACGTACATCCTCATGATTGTCCTGTCCGAATGGCGCTGGCTGATCGCACTGGCTTCCGCCGCTCTGTATGTGCTGCTGGGCATCTTTCCCGTTCAGGGCGTTTTGTCTGAGATCAACTGGAACGTCATTTTCATGATCGTCGGGACCATGGGCACGGTTGCGCTTTTCATCGAGTCGAAGATGCCGGCAAAGCTCGCCGACATGATCATCGATCGCTCGAAGAATGAAATGAGCACGATCATCGCCCTGTCCGTGTTTGCCGGCATCATATCGGCGTTTGTCGACAATGTGGCGACTGTCCTCATGGTCGCACCGCTGGCTCTGACGATCAGTAAAAAAATCGGTTCCTCGCCGGTGCCCGCCGTGATCGCCATTTCCGTCGCCTCCAATCTGGAAGGCGCGGCAACTCTGGTCGGCGATACGACGTCCATCCTGCTCGCCAGCTATGCCGGAAAGGATTTTTTCGACTTTTTCTGGTATGAAGGCAGCCCGGGACTCTTCTTCATTAATCAGATCGGCCTGCTCTGTGCAACCCTCGTGCTCGTGTGGCTGTTCCGCGAGAAGAAGCGCGAAATATCAATTCGTGAGTTTGCTGAAGTAACCGATTATATCCCGACGTTTGCTCTGCTCGCGACAATACTGCTCCTCATTATGGCGTCGTTCATGGATTTGAGTTTCCTGCCTGGCTTTATCCGGGAGAATATCAATGGCGTGATCTGCATGGCTGTCATGATTCTGGCCATTATTGCCGAACTCATGCGCCACCGCAAACTCTGCGTACTGACCGATACGCTTATTGAGATCGACATACAGACGGTTGTGCTGCTCGCCTCACTCTTCGTCGTGATCGGCGCCATCCGTGAAGCCGGCGTGATTGACGAAATCGGACGGCTGTTCTTCCGGATCGGCGGCGACAACTACTTTCTCATGTACACCCTGATCGTGTGGAGCTCAGTCCTCCTGTCGGCCTTCATCGACAACATCCCGTATGTCATGACTATGCTGCCGGTCGTCTCGGCACTGGCGGCACAGATGGGACAAAACCCAACGGTGCTTTACTTTGGGCTGCTCTGCGGAGCCACACTGGGCGGTAATCTCACTCCGATCGGCGCATCGGCCAATATCGCCGGCATCGGCATGCTCCGGAAGAACGGCCATGAAGTAGCCAATAAGACATTTCTCAAATTATCGGTGCCGTATACGCTGGCAGCGGTGAGCTCGGCTTACATTCTCGTCTGGCTGGCCTGGGCCTGATCCGCTCAGTCGATCAGGACGCCGGACTTTGCCACATCAGGGACCGTGCAGCTTGCCGCGTTGAAACAACACGGCCGGCGGTCACCGGCAGAAAGCTTTGAAAGGGCAATTTCAATGCGCCGTGCCCTCGTTGCCGCACTATTGGTAGAGCGAATCCAGCGAAGCCATTCCCAGCGCGCCCTGGTTGTGAGATCCTGCCAGACGCTGTCAAGACCACCGTCGGCAATCGCCAGCATCAGGTCTTCCGGCAGCACCGGCTCCGGCCACTCAGTGATAATGTCAAGCTTAACCGCAACCGGGTTACCCGCAGCCACTTCCAAATCCTTTAGCCATTCGGCTGGAATTTCGAGCCAATGGCCGCCCTTCCCATCCGGTTCAACAGGTAACGTCAAGGCTGCATCATTCACTGTGCCCGACACCATATTCATGCCGCGAGACGGGAATTGACTGCTGATTTCGTCCGGCAGCCGGATGATCGTTCTGGTGCCTGCCTGTGTCAGCAAAACTGTGAATTCGAGCATAAACGAATCTCCGCAAAGCTATTCATGATTATGGTGACAGCGCATGAATCAGCGGGACGTAACCGCGTTTACCGTTTTGACTCCAGACTGACGTCTGTCAGGGCGCGCTCGTAGAATTTCTCAATTTGCAGAAGAAGAGATTCATTCACGCGGTTCACCAGGGCCTTGTCGACACCGGACATAAATGCCTGCCTCACTTCGTCGGGTATCTGCCCCTTGTGCTGATCGAACAGCGTTTGAAACCGGGCATTGACGTCATCGATATACGGGACGGCCTCGGGCGATCGAAAAATGGAGTTGTGACTGTTCTGGCCGGGCGCATCAAGGATCAGGTATTCGACATTTGGATTCGTGATGCGCGTCTTTTTGGCAATCAGGGCGGCCCCGTCAACGGCAATCATCTCATCTTCGCTGCCGTGCACGATAAGCACCGGGATCGCAGTACTGTTGATGCTGTCGACGGCAGACAGAGATGCGTGACGGCCGAATGTCAGAATCTGATCGAACCAGAGGAATGGCGACAGCAATATGCCGGCACCGCCCATCACATCGCGTGCCTTCTCAAAAAGTATATCTGACGGCGAGCTGTAAGCGGCAAGAGCAGCCGATGCAGCCACACGGTGATCGAAAGTCAGGCCGGCACTGACGGCATAGCCGCCCCAGCTGTGCCCAAAGAGCAACACAGGCAGTCCGGCAAAGCGGCTTTCGCTTTCAATGAAAGAGAGGGCTGCGTCCAGATCGAGCGCGGATTGGACCAGTCCAACCGTACCGTCTCCCTCACTCTCGCAGGAACCGGTTCCGTCATAGGCAAGCACCTGCCAGCCGCGATCGAGAAACCACACAATCGTGTTGATGTAATTTTCATGTCCGCCACCGATGCCGTGCGAGATCACAATCAGGCCCTTATCGTTTTCGGTACCGTAAACATATCCCTGCAGACGGTTCTTGCCGGACAGAAAGGACACCCCCTCCCGCGCGTACCGATCCTTGTAATCGTCATAGAAATACGCCGCGTTCGCAAAATCCGGATAGGCACCGCGTCCGAAATGCTGCCGCTTCAGAATCTGGTGGGTCACAAGCTGGGTCACAATCAGCACAATAAGCAATACGATAAGAATAACCACGGGCTTCCTCTTTCGCTCTCGAACGTTCTTCATTAGATCAATATACACTTCGACGGTTCACCATCCAAGATCAAGCGGCAGCAAACAAAAAAATTATTTACACAAAAAGCCCGGAGACGAAAGTCGTCTCCGGGCCGCAGAGTGTTTTTTGAACTAACGGTTCCAGATGAAACCGTCAGTCATCAGTTCTCCTGCCTTCGCTTCCTTGAAATCAGGAAGGTGACGGCGGCTCCGAGGAGAAGCGCCAGGCCGGCGAAAGGCAGTGTCGACTGCGGTTCACCTGTTTTCGGCACATCAACCGGCGGCGGCGTGGACCGTGCGGCCGGCGTGAGCGCCTCCGCCAGAACCGGATCGGTTGTCCCGCCCGGCGTCAGGCCGATTATCGTCGCCTGATTGATCACCATGCCTTCTGCCATATCGGCTGCGGTTACCACATAGGGGGCCGCCGGCTCGTAGGTGTAACTTTCGCCAGGCAGAAGCGGCGTTTCCGTCAGATCCAGGTCGACGTTAAGCCCGATCTTCGGGTCGGCAATCGACAGGCCTGTGAGGGGCACGCTGCCCGTATTCGTAATCTCAAAGCGGTAGTATACCCCTTGGCCGGCGTCGGTGATAACGACGTCAGGTCTCGTGGCTCCGCTCAGATCCGTCACACGCACAGCCGTTTTCTCGGCGGCAATGGAGCGAACCGCCAGGCCGGATGTTTCTTCTTCCACCAAAACCGGATCGGTCGATCCGTGCGGCGTCGTGCCGGCAATCGTCGCCGTGTTCAACACCGTTTCGGCTTCGAGATCGGCGGCAGTGACCACATAGGGGGCCGCCGGCTCGTAAATGTAACTTTCACCCGGCAGGAGCGGGGATCCGGACAGATCCAGGCTGACATTCAGACCGAGTTTTTCATCGGCAACAGTCAGTCCTGTGAGCGAAACCGTGCCTTCATTGACAATCTCAAAGCGATAGTAAATCTTGTCGCCGACTGCCGTAAACACGTTGTCCGCTCTTTCCGCGTCGCTCACATCCGTCACGCGCACAGCTGTTTTCACGGCCGTTATCCTGCGCTCGGCTGCACCCGGCGTTTCGTGTTCCACCGGTACCGGGTCGGTCGGACCACTGGGCGTCGTGCCCGTGACCGTCGCTTCGTTCAGGATGGTCTCGGCATCCAGGTCTTCAGATGTCACCGCGTACGGTGCTTCCGGTTCGTATGTGTACGTGTCTCCCGGTAAAAGCGGTGTGTCCGACAGATCCACGACAACATCCAGGCCAAGCTTGGCGTCCTTGATCGCGAGACTTGTGAACGGCAGATTACCGGTATTCTGAATGTCAAACTGATAGTAGATTTCGTCGCCGACGGCCCTGAATATGCCGTCCGTCCGGATCATCTGGCTGCTGTCCGTTACACGGTCGACTGATTTGTCCGCCGCAATCGATATCTCGATCTCCGGCAGGTTGACATAGACCACGTTGGAATAAAGCAGCTGTGGAGCGTCCGCTTCGGCCGCATCCGGATAGCCCGAGGTAAACTGCAGCGTCGCGACGTTCGGGATCGGAACCCCGTAATGCGGCCGCAGATCCTTCGTCAGGTCAAGGCGGGTTTCAGTCGTGAACTGGATGGTTTTGCCGGCCAGATCCGAAATATCCTCGCCGTCCTTGAACTGGAAGCGCAGATGCTTGCCCACCCAGTCAAGCTCGAGGATGCCTCTCGACGTGATGTCGACACCGTCAACTTCGACGGCGGCAGACAACGGCAGGAAGACATCAAGCATCTGGTCTTCTATGACGAACTTTGTCTCGCTCGTCAAATACTGCGGAATGCTGACCATTATGTGGTAGTGGAAGATCTCGTCCAGCGCCGTGAGCGAATGTTCTTCCGAATCGTTGACAAGTTTCCAGATCTGCGACGGGACGTTGAACGCGTTTGTGAAGTCATTGCCCTCGCGCGACGCCACATAGGCGCGGTCCTCAATGATCAGGGCACCGGATATGAGATCCGACTCCTCCACCGTGTACGTGTAGAGATATCCCTTCGCGTCGTGCTTCGGCAGACCTTCCCAGGTGTATGTGTATTTGCCGTCGACCGATTCATCCGGGCTGACGACCACGCTGGCCGCCGCTTCAAGCACCGATCCGTCCTCACCCGACTGGCGGTAGAGCGTCAGTACGATCTGTTCGTGATCTGACTCAGGACCGCCGATCCAGGTCTTGGTCGCATCGACCGTAACCAGATTCGGGTCGTCGTCCGGGTCTGTCAGGTGCAGGTTCTCAACGACGACGTCCGCTTCCGGGACCTCCTCCGTCAGGACGGCCACGCCGCCATCCGCACCGTATGTGGTGACATATCCGTGGCTGGTCAGTTCTTCCACAACGTACTCGCCGTAGAAGAGTTCTGACAGCACATGGCTGTCGCCGGGCGCCAGTTCAAAGAGCGTTTCGAAGCCGTAGGGCCCCGTGACTTTGAACTCGAACGTGAGTTGTTCGCCGAGTGTCGCGTCGGCCGCGCCTTCACCGCCGTTCGTGCCGCTGTTGTCGAGCAGCGCCTTGGTCACCGTGAGGCGTCCGATCGGGTCGATCAGGCGGTTTTGAACGGTCAGGCCATCTTCCGTTTTCTCGTAGTTTTCCGGTGTCATCGGTGCACCGGTTTCATCGACTTCCTCAACACTGAACGTGTATGGGTTGCCGTCGATGTCGGTCTGTTCCAGATCTGTCCAGGTTGCACTCGTCTCGCCGCTTGCAAGCATCTTCAGGCCGGCCCCGGGGACTTCCTCAGGGTCGCCGCCCGAAATGGCGCGATACAGCTTGAACCAGATCGACGGATGATCGTCGAAGTCGTCAGCCCACAGCTTGTTGGCCGTCACATCGGCCAGGGGGATGACATACGAGTTGGTGAGCGTCAGCGGTAAACCGTTCAGTGAGAGCTCGTAGTCTTCCGGCACGCCCTCGACAAAGTCCGTACCGTCATAAATACCTTCCTTCACCGAGAAGAGATAGGCTTCGCCTGCACTCGTTTCGAGTTCAACATCGGTCCACGTCACCGTGAACGGAGCGGTTGCAGGTATCTGCAGCGCGTCAATGCCAGGCACGGCTTCTTCGGCTCCCTCGCCCACTTGGCGATAGAGCTTGAACCAGATGTCCGGGCGGTCCGACGGACCGTTGACCCAGACCTTCGTGGCCGTCACATCATCCTTCGGAATGATGTAGCGGTTTATGATCTCGAGCGGATTTTGTCCTGCCACGATCTGATAGCCGGTTGGTGCCCCTTCCGCGAAGTCGGTACCGTCATAGATGCCCTCTTTCACGAAGAATGTGTACGCTTCGCCGGCACTGTTTTCCATGTCGACATCCGTCCACTGAACCGTAAACGGCTCGGTCTCAGGCACCTGCAGCGGGTCAATACCCGGCACGGCCTCTTCTGCTCCCATGCCCACCTGACGGTAGAGCTTGAACCAGACATCCGGACGGTCCGACGGACCGTCTTGCCAGACCTTCGTGGCCGTCACATCGTCTTTCGGAATGATGTAGCGGTTCGTGATCTCGAGCGGATCTTCTCCTGCCTCGATCTCGTAGCCGGTTGGTGCACCAAGCGCAAACACTTGTGTGCCTTCATTCCAGGTGCCTTCTCTTACGGAGAAGGTATAGGCCACGCCGGCACTGTTTTCTTGTTCAAGATCGGTCCACGTCACTGTGAATGGAGCGGCTGCAGGAATCTGCAGCGGGTCGATGCCCGGCACGGCTTCCGCCACGCCTTCACCTATCTGACGGTAGAGTTTGAACCAGACATCCGGGCGATCCGACGGACCGTCTTCCCAGACTTTTGTCGCCGTTACATCGTCTTTCGGAATGATGTAGCGGTTTGTAATCTCGAGCGGATCCTGTCCTGCTGCAATTTCGTAACCGGACGGTGCGCCAAGCGTAAACACTTGTGCACCTTCATTCCAGATGCCTTCTCTTA
>DUPJ01000094.1 GCA_012838355.1 Clostridiaceae bacterium | reverse complement strand
ACGCTCGTTTCATTTGCAGCCAGTCAGGTCGGTGCCGGGTGCGTTCCTGGGGCCGGTCATTCTCTTTCTGGTCATGTCCCGGAGGCAAGGCAGCGACCTCTACCGAATGTATGTCATCTGTTTTGCCGTGCTGGGCGTCCCGGCACTCTTGACGCTGCTGGCGCTCTTTGTCGCGAGACAACGATTTCCGCGGCCGGAAAAGATGGATGTATCGGTCGATGCCGGCGGCAGAATGATGATGATAAAATCGTTTCTGCTATACATGGCTGCGATCAGTTTCCTGGCGGTTGGATTCGCGGATTTCCCTCTGATTACCATGCACATTGCCCGGCAAAATATGATTCCAACGTCGAGTTTGCCTCTTTTGTATGCCGCTGCGATGATCGCCGACGCCTTTTCAGCGCTTTTCTTTGGCTGGCTTTACGATCGGAAAGACATCCGGGTACTGATGCTTTCAAGCGCACTGTCGGCTGCTTTCACGGTTTTTATTTTTGCCATGAATTCGGTGCCCGCCATGATGACCGGTATTATTTTGTGGGGCATCGGCATGGGTGCTCAGGAATCGGTACTGAAGTCGGCCGTGGCAACCCTGGTTCCGCGCGACAGCCGTTCCACGGGATTTGGTGTGGTTGAAACGGCATTCGGTGTCTGCTGGTTCCTTGGCAGCTGGCTGATGGGAGCCTTGTACGACCGGGCTCCCGTATGGCTGGTCGTTTTTTCGCTTTCGATGCAGCTGCTGGCCATTCCATTGCTATACGCGTCCTGGCGGCGGCAGCAAAAAGAACTGACGGAGCCGCTCGTTCCGAGGTAACGATGGGCTTGACAACAAATCAAAAACGGCTCTATATTGGGCGTAACGCGTTGACGGAACGAGTACGGTCGAACACGCGCCAGAGAGACGGGATCCGAGGCTGAAAATCCCGTTCGCAGATGGCGGCCGGAAAACCACTCCCGAGCAGCCGGTGACGAGCCGGCCGTTGACCGCGACAAGGTCAGGCCGGTTTGGGCCGGATAAGTTAAAGTTCAAGGTGGAACCGTGCAAATTTGCACCCTTGACGCAGTCGAGGGTTTTTTTATTTAAAAATTCTGCGACAGGAAGGTGACCAATATGTTTAATGTTTCGATCCGGAATGGCGAATCCCGCGAATTCAGTGAACCGCTGTCGGCTTACGATGCGCTTCGCGCGCTTCTGCCCGACGGAACAGCTGATATTCTGGCGGTTGAAGTGAATGGTGTGCCCTCAGATCTGCGCACCGAGCTTCGTGACGATGCCGTGCTGCAGCCGCTGACCTTTGAGGACGATTACGGACGCCATGCATTTTTTCACACGTCGTCTCACGTGATGGCGGAAGCCATCATGTCGCTCTGGCCCGAAACGAAATTTGCGATCGGGCCGGCCATCGATCAGGGATTCTACTATGATATTGATCTGGACCATGCCTTGAGTGAAGAGGACCTCGCTTCGATCGAGAGCCGCATGAGAAAGCTTCTGAAAAAGCGGGCCCGCATCGAACGCTTCGTGCTGCCGCGTGAGGAAGCGAGGCAGCTGATGGCTGAGCGAGCGGAGATTTACAAGGTTGAACTGATTGACGAACTGCCGGAAGGCGAGACGATCTCGTTTTACCGTCAGGGCGAGTTCGTTGATCTTTGTGCCGGTCCGCACCTCATGAATACGGGACCGATCAAGGCTGTCAAGCTGCTGTCCGTCTCCGGCGCTTACTGGCGCGGCAGCGAGAAGAATAAAATGCTGCAGCGCATCTACGGTGTGTCGTTTCCGTCCAAGGACGAACTGGAGGCACACTTGGCCGCACTGGAAGAAGCCCGCGCCCGCGACCACAATAAGATCGGGCGCCAGCTCGGCTATTTCACCACGACCGACTACATCGGCCAGGGGCTGCCGATCATGCTGCCGAAGGGTGCCAAGGTTCTGCAGATTCTGGAACGCTTTGTTGAGGACGAAGAAGAGCGCCGCGGCTATTTCCTGACGAAGACGCCGCTTCTTGCCAAGTCGGATCTGTACAAGATTTCCGGACACTGGGACCATTACCGTGACGGCATGTTCATTATCGGGGATCCTGAGAAAGAAGCCGAAGAAGATGTTTTCGCCCTCCGCCCGATGACCTGTCCGTTCCAGTTTCAGGCGTATCTGCAGAAAACGAGAAGCTACCGTGACCTGCCGCTCCGTTACAACGAGACATCGAAGCTGTTCCGGAATGAAGCATCCGGTGAAATGCACGGGTTGATCCGCATCCGCCAGTTCACGATTTCCGAAGCTCACCTGATCACGCGGCCCGATCAGGTTGAGGAGGAGTTTCTGGGTGCGGTCGACCTGGCGAACTTTATGCTGGACGCACTCGGCTTCCTTGAAGACGTGACGTACCGTTTCTCAACCTGGGATCCGAACAATCGGGACAAATATATCGGTGAAGCCGAGGAGTGGGAACGCGTGCAGGACCTGATGAAGGGGATTCTGGACAAAAGCGGCGTCCCGTACGAGACGACGCCGGGCGATGCAGCCTTCTATGGCCCCAAGCTCGATATCCAGACCAGGAACGTCTTCGGCAAGGAGGACACCCTGATCACGGTTCAGATTGACTTCCAGCTGGCGCAGCGTTTCGGCATGTATTACACGGACCGGGACGGTGAACGACGGCACCCGTACATCATTCACCGCACATCGATCGGCTGCTACGAGCGCACGCTCGCCCTCCTGATCGAGAAGTACGGCGGTGCGATGCCGCTTTGGCTCGCCCCGGTGCAGGTGCGCGTGATGCCGATATCCGAACGGCACGTCGATCAGGCGAAAGCCGTGGAGGCACGCCTGCGTGCGGCCGGACTGAGGGCCGAAACCGATGCCCGCGATGAAAAGATCGGCAAAAAAATAAAAGAAGGTCAGCTGGAAAAAATCCCGTACGTGATTATTCTGGGCGATCAGGAAATTGCCGAGGACAAGTACGCCGTGCGTACGAGAAGCGACGGCGACATCGGCAAAATGTCTCCCGAGGATTTTCTGGCGAGGCTGCTCGATGAAGTCGCCCGCCGGGTGAACCGGCCGTGACGCAAATGGACGATCGGGCGCATGCTTATTTGACTGAAAAGCATACGCCGCTCAACATACTGCTTCGCTTCCTTAAGGGCATCATGGTCGGCATCGGCTTCATTTTGCCGGGGCTTTCGGGCGGAGTTCTGGCCGTCATTTTCGGTCTATACGATGCCCTCATGCGGTTTCTCGGCAACCTGAGGCATCGCTTTTTTGAAAACGTCCGCTATTTCCTGCCCGTTATTGCCGGAGCCGGCGTCGGCGTATATCTGTTTTCTGTTCTGGTTGAAGCTGCCTTCGGGCGCTATGCCGCGCTGTTCACGTGCCTCTTTATCGGTTTCGTGATCGGCACGCTGCCGCAGCTTTACCGCACGGCCGGCAGGCTCGGGCGACAGCCGAAGCATCTGGTCTGGCTAGCCATGTCCGCGGTCTTCATCTTTGCTCTGATGATGCTGGGTGACCGCGCACTCGTTTCGATTGAACCGAGTGTGCCGGCGTGGCTGATGTCCGGCGCCCTGATCGGGCTTGGCGTGATCGTGCCCGGCCTCTCGCCAAGCAACTTTCTCATTTACTTCAATCTTTACGACAAAATGGCAAGTGACATCAAAATGCTGAAACTTGAGACGATTATCCCGCTTGGGATCGGGCTCGTGCTCATCGTGCTGCTTCTGGCGAAGCTCGTAAACCGCTTGTTTGAACGTCATGAAACGGTGCTTTACCACGTCATTCTGGGCAGCGTCATCGGGTCGTCCGCAGCCATATTTCCGACGGTCGTCATACCGGCTCTGAATCCAGACGGACTGGCGCTGATGAACCTTTCGCTGCCGGCGGCCATCCTGGGCTGCGTCGTCATGGTGGCGGCCGGGGCGCTGCTGTCCTATCTGTTCAGTCTGCTGGAACGCCGCGTTGAACGAGACACGAGATGAACCGGAGGGAGATTGCCCATGATTTCGTTTGCCAGTGATTACCTCGAAGGCTGTCTGCCGGAAGTTCTTCAGCGCCTGATTGAGACCAATGCCGAGCAAAGCGTCGGCTACGGTGAAGACGAATATTGCCGGTCGGCGCGAGAAGCCATCCGGCGGCATCTCGATTGCGAGGCCGATATCCATTTTGTGGTCGGCGGCACAATGGCCAACGCCATGGTCATCCGTCACGTGCTCTTGCCGCATCAGGGCGTCATTGCGCCGGAGAGCGGGCATATCGCCGTGCATGAAACGGGCGCGATCGAGGCGGGCGGGCACAAGGTACTGACGTGCCCGGCGGCTAACGGGAAAATCACTGCTGCACAAGTTGAGGCAGTCGTTCAGGCGCACCGCTCGGATTTCGCACGCGAGCACACCGTCCAGCCGGCCATGGTGTATGTTTCGCAGCCAACGGAATGCGGCACGCTTTACACAAAAGAAGAGTTGGGCGCCCTCCATGCGGTCTGTGAGCAGCACGGCCTGACGTTTTACATCGATGGCGCACGCCTTGCCTATGCACTGGCGTCCGGCAGCGATCTTCTGCTCTCCGATTACCCCCGTGTCTGCCATGTCCTGTCGCTGGGCGGGACCAAATGCGGCCTTCTCATGGGAGAAGCCATCTGTTTTTTCAGGAAGACTCTGGCCGGGGATTTTCGCTACGTGATGAAACAGTCGGGCGGCATGCTTGCCAAAGGGCGGCTGCTGGGCCTGCAGTTTCTTGCCCTGTTCGAAAATGACCTCTATGTGCGCGCCGCCGGGAAAGCAATCGGCTGCGCAGACCGGCTGCGCCGGGCGTTTTCGGCAGCCGGGTTTGACTTCGCTTTCAGCACCGGCGCGAACCAGCTGTTTCCCGTTTTACCGCCTGCAGCGGCAAAGCAGCTGAAAACACAGTTTGACTTCGAACCGTGGCAAACATTACCGGACGGACGCGTGGTGTGGCGTTTTTGCACGAGCTGGGCGACCACCGAAAGTCAGGTGGCTGCACTGGAAGACGCCCTGCTGACGATCGTTGACACATAGATGTAATACATCTGAAAGGCCGTCTGGCTTGCCAAGGACAGATGGCTGACGTAAAATCAGCCGTAAGACAAATCTTTTTCGCCGGATTCAGGCACAGCTTCTCAACGCGTAATTTCCTATTAGAGCTTGGGGGGCTTCTTGGCTCTGTGCAAAAGGTGTCTGCTGATTGTGTCAAAATCGACACGATGCTTTCAAAATACGGATGCCTCGTGCATCACGAAGAAAAGGCAGAGTGGAATGAAAAAATCTTATAAGATCGTTGAACCGGACGAAATCTATACGCAGCGTGCGCACCGCATTCATCCGGTTCGGCGTTTCCTGAGGAAACTGTCGGGAGGAAATGAGGCCAGCACCGGACGCAAAATTGTCCTGCTCGCCGCGCCGATCGTTGCATCGCTGCTCGTTGTGAGTGTGTTCGCAACGCAGATTTACGTCCAGTCCAAATCACAAAGCGAAATTGTCTTTGAACGCCCCGAGCTGGATCAGCTGAACGAGCACGAGTACAACCGCGGAATCGACGAACCGCTGCCGATGCTGGCGGCCGCAAGCGAAACGACTGAAGCGACCGAGGCGCCGACCGAAGCGCCGACCGAAGCGCCGACTGAAGCGCCGACTGAGGCACCGACGGAAGCGCCGACCATGGCACCGACAGCAGCACCAACCGCTGCTCCAACACAAGCACCGGCGACAGCCGCCTTAATGGCCGCGCCGGCTTTTGTCGAATATGACCGCTTTGTGGCATCGGAAGCCAATTTGAGGGACGGTCCGTCGACCGACGCCAACATCGATATAGCGCTGCTGCCGAATACCCCTGTCCGCGTGATCGGGGAAGTCGGTTTCTGGAGTGAAGTTCGCCTTCAGTCCGGCCGCGAAGGGTATATCCGTTCCGACCTGCTGAGCGCAACGTTTGTCGAGACGGCTGCACTGACAGCAGCCCCAACAGCAGCACCGACTCAGGCACCGACAGCAGCTCCGACCGCAGCCCCGACGGCCGCACCGACCTCTGCCCCGACGGCTGCACCGACGCAAGCGCCGTCGCAAGCGTCCGGCACGATGTACGTTGTACCTGAATATGCATATATCCGATCCGGTGCAGGCACCGAATTCAGTGATATCGGCTTCGCCCTGCGCGGATTCAAAGTCAGCGTGCTCGGCAGTTCAAACGGCTGGTCAAGAATCCAGACCGAAGCCGGCCTGGTGGGCTACATTTCCAATGATCTGCTGAGTTCGCAGGCGATTGAACGGCTCGCGAGCTATCTTGATACGAATGAAACGGTTTATGTCAGTGTCCCCTACGCGTATATCCGAAGCGGTCCGTCGACCTCGTCGAATGTGGCCGGCGGTGCCGAGCTGAATGAAATGCTGACACAGATTCAGACGGACGGAAGCTGGTCCAAGATTCTGACCACGGCCGGCGTCAGCGGCTATATCCGAAACGACATGCTGACAAAGACCCGTCCCGATTATCCGATTACGAGGGAGGAGCCGACCGCGGCGCCGACGCAGGCACCGACTCAGGCACCGACAGCCGCACCAACTCAGGGAGACGGCTTTACGCCAGTCAATCGGACGGTCTATGTCTCGACGGCGGCAGCCAATATCCGCCTGTATGCGTCGACGACATCGGATCTTATTACGACTGTCTATCACGGCACGCCGCTGACGCAGATTTCCACCAACGGATCCTGGTCGAAGGTATCGACATCAGGCGGCTCAACTGGCTATATCAGCAATGCCCTGTTCTCAACTGAACAGGTCACTGCCCCGACGACGGCACCGCCTACGCAGGGCACAGAGGCACCGGCCGCGCCGGCCTGGGAAGCGAGAGACCGCTACATCTGGGTATTCGTGTCTGCTGCCAATCTGCGCAATGACGCGACGACGAACGCCGGCCTGATTTCATCTCTGCCGCGCGGCACGCGCCTCTATCAGAGTGCCTCGAACGGGACCTGGTCGAAAGTGACGACCGACAACGGCACGGTTGGCTATATCATGAATACGCTGATTCAGCTGCAGGAGATTGTGATCGAGGCACCGGCACCGACCCCGGCACCGGTGACCGGCAATGAGCTGAAGCGTCAGCAGGTTGTGCAGGCCGCGATGAATCAGATCGGAAAGCCGTATGTGTTTGCCGCTGCCAATCCGAACGTCGGCTTCGACTGCTCCGGTCTTGTGCTCTATGCCTACAACCAGACGGGCTACGGCATGACCGTGCACGGTGCAACCGCGCAGGCCCGAAATTACGGTGTGTATGTACCATACGCGGGCAATTCCAGCGTGCTGCTTCCGGGCGATCTGCTCTTCTGGGGCAACTCCTCAATCTATACGCACGTCGCAATCTATGTCGGCAACGGCCAGTTCGTGCACGCACCGAGTCCAGGTTACAGCGTCACGACAGTAAGTCTGTCAAACTACTGGCGTCAGCCGAATCTGGTGAAGCGGCTGTACCCTTAGCAGAAAGCAGCGTGTAAAACATGACGAGAAAAGCAAAGCGAAAAGATATACGGCGCCAGAAATGGCGCAGCGCCTTGGCGGTGCTCGCATTGTCAATTCCCATTCTCCTTGTGGCAGGTCTTGATCTCGGTCTCTTTGCCATTGAAATTGGCGATCGCCCTGTTCGCGAGGACAAAGAAGGGAATCTGAGAGCCAACGATCGTCAGCTGAAGGAAGCATTTGAGCTTGTCACCCTGCTGGAGTTTTATCCGGGGGTCTACGTTGACGATATTCATCTCGGCGGCATGACGCGAGAACAGGGAATCGAAGCGATACAGGAAAACGCGATGAATTTCCTCTCGAAGATTCACATTGAGCTTGAGGCGAGAGACGAGATATTTGAAATTACCGGTGCCGACCTCGGTGCCAGCTACAACATATCCGATGCGGTCAACGAGGCCTGGCAGCAGGGCCGAACGGCCAGAAACCCGGATATCGAGCAGCAGATACTGCGCCGCTATCAGGAGATACAGGCACTTTTGACGACGCCGTTCAAGACGGAAGGCTCGTTTGATTATGACCGCGACTATATGCGGCAGGCGATCGAGGCCAAGCTTGCGGCCGCGACCGTAGCGCCGATACCGGCCAAAGCCACTGCGTTTGATGTCGCGACGGGCAGCTTTACCATCGCGGAAAAAATCGATGGCATCCAGCCCGATGTTGACAAAGCCGTTGACGATGTCATGGCCCTGCTTGACACCGGTGAATTCCGGGGCAAGATCAAGGTCGATATGGAAACGCTGGATGCCGGCATGACGGCCGCCGAAATGTCGTCCAATCTGGGCCTTGTTGCGCAGGCATCAACCCCGATCATGACGATGGACGCGGGACGCAACCAGAATCTGCGCCGTGCGTCCCAGACGATGAGCGGCATCATCGTGAACCCCGGTGAAATATTCTCCTATCTGCAGGCACTCGGTCCGATTACGACAGCAAACGGCTATGACATGGGCAGCGTGCTGCTCAGCGACGGATCTTACGATGAAGCGCTCGGCGGCGGTCTGTGTCAGCCTTCAACAACACTTTTCCAGGCGGCCTTCAAAGCCAATCTGCAGATTGTTGAACGCTACAATCACGGCAGACGGTCGATTTACCACGAGTACGGCACGGATGCCATGGTATCCTCACCCGGTGCCGACTTCCGTCTCCGCAACAACACGGACTACCCGATTGCCATTGTGGGGATCTTTACCGAATCGAACATGATTTACCGTATCTACGGAAAACCGCTTCCGGCCGGTGAAACGATCGGATTCTCCGTGCGCAAGATCGCGGACGTGGAGCCGGGTCCCGACGTTGAAAAACTGGATGAATCGCTGGCACCCGGTACGAAACAGCTGACTCAGGCGGCTGTCCCGGGATCGACCTGGCAGACATTCAAGGTTTTTTACAGGAATGGTGTTGAATATTATCGCGAGTTGACGTTCACCAGCTACTATCAGGCGTACCCCGCCTACTACAAGGTGGGTCCGAAGCCGGTGGCAACCGCTGCGCCGACTGCTGCTCCGACTGCGGCACCGACGGCAGCACCG
Organism: Clostridiaceae bacterium; assembly: GCA_012838355.1. GTDB lineage: Bacteria > Bacillota > Clostridia > Saccharofermentanales > DTU023 > DUPJ01. Next base: position 4,021 of record DUPJ01000094.1, on the reverse strand, counting down.
ACAGCAGCACCGACAGCGGCTCCGGAACTTCCGGCTCCGGTGGAAGAGGCGCCAGCGCCGTAAGCGGGACGAAAACCAAATCGCAAAAAAACTGAAAGGGGCTGTCTCATATACACGAGACGGCCCCTTTTTGCGGTTTAAGCATTTTTTTGCTCAGCAGCGGCCAGCATCCTGAAAAATGCCCGATCCGCAGGCAGGAGAGGGATCGCTGCGGCTTCTCGTGCCGCCATGTATTGCAGGTCGTCATGCACGACGGGCCGGAGAGTGCCCGGGCGCAGGACGGTGTCGTAGACGGCCAGAGCAAGAAATGTTTTCCCTTCGGCAGACCAAAGAACGGAATGGAGTCCTCTGACATCGGCCTGGACACCGAGCTCCTCTTCAATTTCACGGACCAGAGCCTGTTCGTTATGTTCAGCGGGCTTAACTTTCCCGCCCGGCAGTTCATAAAAGCCGGCCAGGCGTTCGGTCGGTGCTCTGCGGCCGAGCAGACAGCGGCCGTCCTTGTCACGGATCAGGGCGCAGACGACGGTGGCGGTCTCTTCCGGGAACGGGTTCCAATTGCTGTGAAACATGCTGCGGTGCGGCGTCAGATCGCCATGGTCGTCGCTGCCGGCCGTGTACTGCAGCTGGAAGGTCAGTGCGGCAGCCAGCATCTGATTCACTTCCTCCGGCTTTGCGTCGCCATGTCCGGCTTCAATGCCGTCCACACCGGCCGCTTTCAGTTTGCGGCATTTTTCCAGAAGGATCGCTGGAACGATATTCGACTCAGCCGGCGGACACCAGCGATATTTCTGCGGGTGCGCCACGACGGCGATGCCCCCGTCGGCCTTGATATTTATCAGTGCGTCTTCAAGCAGTGCCCGCTGCCTGTCCACGTAGGCTCTGCGGCCGGGCGAGAGCAGTTCGCTGAAGGCGTCCGCCACCGTTTTGAAGTAGCCTTTGCTGACCAGCGCTCTGGCAATGTGGAGCCGTCCCCAGGAACGTTTTGAGTCGACACCTGCCCCGATCTCATCGGAGCGGATGTAGTATCCCAGCTGATCCAGCTTAGCCAGCATCTCCCGGTTGCGTCTGTCTCGTGCGCGGCGCTGAGCCTGCAGGAATGAGAGTATGTGTTCCGGGTTCCTTTCCTGAAAATAGGCAAGGAGATGGATTTCCTGGCCGTCGAAGTGGACCGACAGCTCGACGCCCGGAATAAAGACCGGACTGTGTTTGCCGGCCGCCGCCAGCTGTCTGACGGCGTGTCTGGCTTCCTCGATTCCGCCCAGCGTATCGTGATCGGTCAGCGCAACGGCGGCAAGCTTCTGCTCGGAAGCCAGCCTGATGACCTCGGACGGCCGGTTTGTCCCGTCCGAAGCGGTGGAGTGCAGATGCAGATCCCCTGCGGGCAGAGCCGGCGTCACGGATTTACGTCTTTCAGGCGATAGATGACGGTACCGTCGGCATCACCGAAGCGCTTTTCGAGCAGCAAATGCGAAACGAGCCGGGCTTCGTCCATGTCGGGATAGCGTTCGCGCATCGCGCGGTCGACCAGCAGATAGGCAATGCCGTTCTCTGCGGCATAGCGGGCGAATGCGTCCGGATCGCTGCTTTGCAGCAGATTTTCCAGATCCGTTTCGCGCGTTCCGGTGTCATGGCCGGCACTCCAGGCGTAGTACGGGTGCCCGTACCAGACGGGGCGGCCGGTCAGGAAAAATGAGTGATAGGCGTACGGGCCGGTGAGAAAAATGTCGTTCGGATCTGTCTCAGCCATGACCCAGCGGTTGACGTCGGACGCGGGATTGATGGTCAGCTGTATCTGGCTGTTGATGTTATGGAAAATCTTGTGTTCGTAAAGACCGGTGGCCATCAGCAGCAGGGCTGTTGCGACGGCCAGAGCTTTTGCTGCGCCCGCTTTTTTTCGCGCGCCGTAAAGCCGGATGAGCGATTCGGCGGCAACGACATTCCAGAGGATGATCGTGATCTGGATAAACTTGTGGTTGACCGTGACGTCCGGTGTCAGACGGACAAAGAGGGCAAACACGAGCGGGATGGTCGCGCTCAGAAGATAAAGACGCGTGCGCCATCTGGCGACGGCAAACGACACGATGATGACGATCAGGAGCGGGCCGAGCATTTCAGCCAGATAGAGGAGCATGCCCCCGATCGTTTTGTTTTCGGCAATGAAACCAAATTCAAGGGCAAACGATGACAATGCGCTGTCCGCCGGCGCAAACAGCCGTGAAGTCAGCAGGGCTGACGCCGTTGTCAGTCCGGCGAGGGCGACATACGTCAGGCGGCTGGCGGTGAAGACGGCCATGGGAAACAGGATCAGGAGTGCCGCCAGTGTCATGGCGCCGTGCCAAAACGGCATGAATACAAGAATGATGGCCATGAGCAAATGGCGTTTTTTGTCCGGGAGACCGGCTTGCAGCCAGATCTGTCTTTTTTTGGTCATGGCCCACCAGACTGGGAACTTTCGTTCCTTGTCGCGCGGCAAGGCGCCGACGCCGCGCTCGATATCGGGCAGTGCAAGCAGGAGAATGATCAGAAGGAGGGAAATGCCGAGCGCCAGGTGCCGCTGGTTGGCATAGACATTGATGCTCCAGAGACCCCAGGAATCGCGCGGCGTACTGCCGATAAACTCACGCTGTGTCCACACGGCCCGGAAGAAGTCAGCGCTGAACCAGCCGTGTTCGCCAGCTTTCTGACAGATATCGGTCAGCCAGGCCCAGGAACTGCGAAAAATTGTGAGCACGGGGGCAAGCACGGCCGTGCCGGCACGCCCCGTGATGCGGTATGCGAGCAGCCCGATCAGGCCGAGCATGGAAATAAACGCAAGAATGGACGGCAGATTCAACGCGGTGACAAAGCCGAGTCCGAGCTGATTCAGTATCGCGGCGAAATAGTAGAAGAAAAAATGATAGCGAATGCCATCCCCGGCAAAATGCGGGTATTCCGTCGGAATATTTTGTCCGTTTGCAAATGATGACATGAGCGCGGTATGAGGGCCGAGATCCGAATGGACGGTGGCGCCCGCGTGATACATGCCGCCCGCCTGGTAAAAGGTGGAGTAAAACAGCCAGACGGCATAGATGACGACAAAGAGGATCCAGATACCGGCTGCCCCGGTCAGCACATATCGCTTGAACAGCAGATGCTGACGGCGGGGCAGTCGGTAGTCGTCCTGCACGCTGAGGCGCCTGTTCCGGCGCAGCAGTGCCGCCGCGAGAAAGGCCAGCAGAATCACGATGATGGCGGTCAGATTCTGCGTCGGGACACCGGCGGTGACCGGACCGGAGAGCGTGAGAAGAAGCCAGGACAGCGCATAGTGGCCGGACGTCAGAAGCAGCATGCCGATCCAGAACGATATGATTTGCCTGATCGCGAACCGGAGGCCTCCCGTCGCCAGCATGGGGGCGGTCATCTGGCCCTGTTCGCTGAACGGCATCCAGTGCAAGCCGGATACGGCGAGACAGACGCAGATGCTGTATCCCAGCATCCAGCCGGAGAGAAGGAACATGATCCAGCCGATCTCAGGCATGCGGGGCGCTCGCGGGCGACTCGTCACGCGCGCTGTCGTAAGCCACGATGTAGCGCGGGCGTGCCTTCACCTCTTCAAAGATACGGCCGACATAGATGCCGATGAGGCCAAGACCGGACATCACGCAGCCCCCGATCAGCAGCTGCAGCAGGATGACAGTCGTGAATCCGGCAATCGCCTGACCGAGAAAGTAGTGCACCAGCGTCTGAATGCCGAGCACGAGAAAAATGAGAAGCAGGATGCCTCCCAAAATGGCGACACCGTAGATCGGCTTGGCCGAGAATCCCGTGATGGCGTTTACGGAAAGCTTCAGCAGCTGGAAAAGACTCCATTTGCTGTCGCCGCTGATCCGAGGAGCCACCTCAAAGGAAAACGTCGTGCGCTTGAATCCGAGCCACGACGACAAGGCGCGAAAAAACGTTTCGCGTTCACCCAGCTGTTTCCATTCATTGACGACCCGGCGGTCAAGCAGCTTGAAATCGGATGCATTCGTCAGCTGGT
>DUPJ01000093.1 GCA_012838355.1 Clostridiaceae bacterium | reverse complement strand
TCGATCCGACCGTTCTGCAGTCGCTGTTTGAGGCGATGAATCGCACCGCCTCAGCCAATGGGCTGCAGCAATTTTCCGTCATCCGCGTAAAGGACAAGGCGCTCAGAAAAGGACTGGCCGATGTGGCCGCGCAGGAATATCTGGCGCGCGTGCCCGAGCTCGTGATTTTCATTGTCGACCAGTACCGCAACCGTGAAATTGCGCGGTCAACGGGACAGGAAGTGCCGTACATCAGCACGATCGATGCCTTTTTCTCGGGGTTTTCTGATGCCCTGCTGGCCGCTCAGACACTGAACACGGCGGTCGAAGCCATGGGGATGGGCGCCGTTTATTTCGGCAGCATCCTGAACGACACGCGTGAAGTGATCCGGCTTCTGGGCCTGCCGCAGCTGACGTTCCCGGCGGTCGGACTCGGCTTCGGTCACATCGGCCAGAATCCGACCCTGAAACCGCGTATGCCGCTTGAAGAGAAGATGTTCACCGACAAATATGCTGGTCTCGAAATCGATCTGGAGGCGCTCAGCCACTATGATGAGGCGATGACGGAATATTACGATCTGCGCGACAAGAACCGCCGCGTTGACTCTTTCTCGAAGCAGGTGGTGAAAAAATTCAGTGCTGCAAATGAGACGCGCCTGCGCTGGCTCGACGTGATCCGTGAGCAGGGCTTCGCCTGATCCGGGACAGCAAATCCTCTCCGCATTCACTGATAATAAAAAAATAAGGGAATGAAAAGGGCGAAAATAAGGGACAAGGGCAAATACAAGGACAAATAAAGGTGCGGCAGCGAATCGCTGCCGCACCGTCATTTCAGGCCAGAATCAGGCTTTGAGTGCGGCGGCAAAGACGCCGTTTTCAAGAATCGGATAGGCGGTGTTGTCCTTCGTGTAGCCTGTGATATTCAGTGCGGGGCCCCCGACCATGAAGTCGGTGTGGATCATGGACTGGTTCGCGCCTCTGGCCGTGAGCTCGTCCTTGCCTGCAGTCGTGCCGTTTTCCATGGCGTAGCCGTAGGATTGGCCGAAGGCGAAGTGACAGGAGGCGTTCTCGTCGAAGAGGGTGTTGTAAAAGAGTCTTCCGGTCAGTGAGATCGGGGACGTATCTTCAACCAGCGCCACTTCACCAAGACGGCGGGCACCGTCATCCTGCTTCAGATGTTCGGCCAGAATATCGCGTCCCGACGAGGCGTCGAAGTCGCTCACTTTGCCGTCAACAAAGGTGAATGTCATGTCCGTAATGACATTGCCGTTCAGGCTGAGCGGTTTTGTGCTGACGACCGTGCCGTCGATCCGATCCTTGTGCGGCGTGGTGAAAACTTCCTCCGTCGGCATGTTGGCAACAAAGTCGATGTGGCCAAGACTGCTGTCCTTGGCGCCGCCGAGCCAGGCATGGCCGTCGGCAAGCCCCACAGTCAGGTCGGTACCGGGGCCGGAGTAGTAGAGCCGGTCGAAACGCATGCGGTTCAGATAGTCGCGCACCGTGGCCAGCTGCCGGTTGTGCTCGGCCCACGCGGCGATCGGGTCATCCTGGTCGATCCGGACGGCTTTGGCGATGAGAGCAAAGAGCGCTTTCATGGCCTCGCCTGTCTCCAGATTCGGAAAGACCTGTTTCGCCCAGCCGGTGCCCGGCATGGCTGCGATTGTCCAGCGCGTGCGTCCGGTCATGCGGTATTTGGTCAGCCCGGTCTCCTGGTTGATGCCGGCGACCTTGCGGTTGTAGCGGGCGATCTTGGCTGCCTCGATTTCCTTCAGCAGGTTCGGGTCCTTGCTCGGAATGAAGGCGTGCTGGTAGCCGTCCTCATACAGGCTGATGAGATACTGTGCCCGGTAGTCGCTGTACGCCTCGAACGCTTCGTCCGGTCCGTAGAGATAGCGTGCTTTCGACATGGCGTCGTCGAGCGGAAGATAGATCACGTCTTTGGCGCCCATGCGGTACGCCTTTTCTGTAACGAGGCGGCAAAGATCGAGTGCTTCCGTGCTGCCGGAGAGAACGAGGCCTTCACCGGCCTGCAGGTTAATGCCGACCTTGAGAATAAGGTCGGCGTATTTTTCCAGTTTTGCGATATCGTACATAGCTTACCCCTTGAAGAATTCGTCGATCAGGGCGGAGGCGGCGGCGTCATCCCCGGAGATGATCATCACGGTGTAGTTGCCCTGTGTCCTGATCGGCGGATCGGTCAGTTTCGGCATTTCTTCCGGGATATAGTTTTCGAATGCCGCCCGCTGGTCTTCGACGCGCGTTTTGAGTGATTCGGCGATTTTCGCCGCAGCGGCTGAATCGACCGCTTCGATGACGACGATTTCCTCCGGCGTGTAGCCCGTGCTGACATAGATGGTTTTCTGTTTCACGGACGCTTCATCGATTCCGTAAAGCTGAGCGAGCAGATTTTCGGGCATCGGATTCATCTCGTCGTCGAAGGACAGATCGGTCAGCGCCTTTTGGCCGAATGCCGCCACATCGAGCGTTTTCGCACCGCCGCAGGCGGTGAGGAACAGACAGATGAGCAAGATGACCGGAACAATGCGTTTTGTCATATGGTTCTCCTTTGCATGACTGCTTCGCCTATCATAGCGCAAGCGTCTGATTTTTGGGCCAGTGTGCTTTGGGCAGGCGGCGTTTCAAGACGTTCTGCTTCGCCACCGAATAGCCGAAAAAACCGATCCGCTCGCCCTGGCTGTAATAGTTGCCGTGCATGTAGGAGAGCAGATCCCGGTTCTCCAGATTGAGTGTATCGCCGTCGAACAGATCGTCGTCGGCAAGCACATTGACGATCTTGGCGATGAAGAGATCGTGACTGCCGAGGCGGCGCACTTCGTGCACGCGGCAGGCCAGAATCAGGGGGCATTCCGCGATGCCGGCGGTGACCGAAAGCCCCTCGAGACGGACGGGCGTGAAGTGACAGGCGGCCGTCTTGTCCAGATCGCGTCCGCTCCTGACGCCGCAGAGATCGACCTGAGGTGCAATTTTTCCGGTGGGCACATTGATCGAAAACTCGCCCGTCTCCATTACGAAGCGGTGCGTCAGCCGAGGCGGCTGAATCGACACTGACAGCATGGCGGGTTCTGAATTGACGATGCCAGTCCAGGCAGCCGTCATGGCATTCTGAATAACTTTGGATACGCCGTCATGCTCTGTTTCGCCGGTCGTTCCGACCAGTACGACCGGCAGCGGTGCCAGCAGCGTGCCCGGTCCCATCGATCGCTTATTCATCAAAAATCCTCCGCATCCTTATTTCCAGTCAAGTGTGCGTGCCGGCCGAAAGTGTGTCAAGTCAGGGGACAAAAACGCAGGCAGACGAGAAAATCTCGAGAGAAGCGTGCATTAGTCAGCATGCTTTTCTACCTCCAATTCACGTTTATGGGAAATGTTTTTTCTAATTTTCGCACGTTTATGGGAAATGTTGCGGATCCTGCCCGCGCAAAGACTTGCATTCAAATTAAGGAGTGTCCGGAAAAAGAAAAAACGCCCCGCGGAGCGGGGCGCCTGAGAGACGATTGACGGATGTCTTAGAGGACGTAGGGATCTTTCATCGGATCGGTCAGACTCGTCGGATCCATCACGTTCGTGTGCACTTCTTCGGCGGGTGCCATGTAGTCTTCCTGCAGCACATTCAGTTCCGGATGTGCGCGGTTGGCCGCTTCGTTGCCGGCCTGGCTCGTTCTGGCCGGCAGGTTCAGATCGACGTCGTTCAGATCGATGCCGAGGGCATCGGCGACGCCTTTGCCGTAGGCCGGGTCGGCCAGGTAGCAGTTATGGATGTGCCTGTGCTTGATCTGCAGCGTAGAGTCGCCCATGTTGCGGCCCGTGTTCAGGAACAAGACCTTTTTCTGGTCGTCCGTCATGGCGTTGAACAGCAGGTTGACCTGTGTGTAGTAGTCATGGTCGTCTTCCCGGAAGTCGTAGCGGAGCACGTCGCCGCCGGCTTCGCGCGGCAGCGGTGCCATCTGCTTGTCTTCCCAGTTGCCGTAGCTGTTCGGCTCAATGTGGTTTTCGCTGCCCAGGTTCCCGTCGACGCGCATCTGCCCGTCGCGGTGATAGCTGTGGTAGTGATTGACGCCCCGCGGGCTGTTCACCGGGATCTGGTGATGGTTCACACCCAGGCGGTAGCGCTGCGCATCACCGTAGGAGAAGAGGCGGCCCTGCAGCATGCGGTCCGGCGAGAAGGAAATGCCGGGCACGACATTGGCCGGCGAGAAGGCGGCCTGCTCGACATCGGCAAAATAGTTGGCCGGGTTTTTGTTCAGTTCGAATTCCCCGACTTCAATGAACGGCACGTCTTTTTTCAGCCACATCTTCGTCAGGTCGAACGGATTGTTCTCCATGGCATCGGCATCTGCCTCTGTCATGACCTGGACGTAAACGGTCCACTTCGGGAAGCGGCCGTTTTCAATGGCGGTGTAGAGGTCGCGCTGGTGGCTTTCGCGGTCGTCGCCGGCGACTCTTGCCGCTTCCTGATCCGTCAGGTTCAGGATGCCCTGCTGCGAACGGAAATGGAATTTCACCCAGTGGCGCTCGCCGGCGCTGTTAATGAAGCTGTAGGCATGGCTGGAGAAGCCGTGCATGTAGCGGTATGAGGCGGGGATGCCCCGGTCGGACATGACGATCGTGACCTGCAGGAGAGCTTCCGGGAGCGAGCTCCAGAAATCCCAGTTGTTGTTCGCGCTGCGCATGTTCGTTCTGGGGTCGCGCTTCACGGCGTGGTTCAGATCCGGGAATTTCAGCGGGTCCCGGAAAAAGAAGACCGGCGTGTTGTTGCCGACCACGTCCCAGTTGCCCTCTTCGGTGTAGAACTTCAGCGCAAAGCCGCGGATGTCGCGCTCGGCGTCGGCGGCACCGCGCTCGCCGGCCACGGTGGAGAAGCGCGCGAACATCTCCGTCTTCTTGCCGACTTCGGAGAAAATCGCGGCCTTCGTGTAGCGCGTGATGTCATGCGTCACGGTAAAGGTGCCGAATGCACCGGATCCCTTCGCATGCATGCGCCGCTCCGGAATGACTTCGCGGTCGAAGTGCGCGAGCTTTTCCATGAACCAGATATCCTGGAGCATGAGGGGGCCGCGTTTGCCTGCGGTCATCGAGTCCTGATTGTTCTCGACCGGTGCACCTGCCACGCTGGTCAGTCCGGGATTGGCACCAACTGTATCGTTGCGGCTCGGCTTGGCCGGTCCTGCGTTCGTCTTGTCCATGGGATTGCTGCCGTCGGGGCGCATCGGATCATCGGGCTTTTCGTTGTGTTTCATAAGTAGTCCTTCCTTTTCGCTGTGTGTTTTTGCTTCAGCCGTCAACCGGCCGGATTTTTAAAACAAAGTTGATTACGCGCCTTATGATAGCAGAAGACTGTCCGAGTCCGCCGTGGCATGCGAACGGGTGCCTTGTGTTTCGGTCCTGGTGTATAGTTGAGCTCGACAAAAATGAGGAGCACACCATGATTCGAACGATAATTGAAATAGACAGCGAAACGTGCACCGGCTGCGGCCTGTGCGTCAACGCCTGCCATGAGCAGGCGATCGGGCTGATCGACGGCAAAGCCGTCCTGCTCAGAGACGATTACTGCGACGGGCTCGGCAACTGTCTGCCGGCGTGTCCGACCGGTTCCATCCGCTTCACTGAGCGCGAGGCAGATCCGTATGACCGGGCGGCCGTGTCGGTTCACAAGGATCGGCTGGCGCAGGCTGAAACGAATCACCAGTGGCCGGTACAGGCCAGGCTGGTGTCACCGATGGCACCGTATCTGCAGGATGCAGACATCCTGCTCACTGCCGACTGCGTGCCGTTTGTGATGCGTGATTTCCGGGGTGCCTTCCCCTTTACCTATACGACACTGGCGGCCTGTCCGAAGCTGGACCAGACGGATTACCGCGTCAGACTAAAAGAACTCTTTGCCGCGCAGAAACCGAAAGCGGTCACGGTGGCCGTCGTCGACATCCCCTGCTGCAACGGCCTCTGGCATGCGGCGAAGGAATGGTGCCGCGACGAAGCAAGAGAAGGGCTAGAGATCGAGCTGAAAAAGGTGACGGTCAGCGCGGACGGACGGATTTTGCCCGCAGCGCCATAAGACCGGGCGACTGAGCCAGCACGACACCGGCAAACATGAGTGTGACGCCGACGGCTTCGCGGGCGGTCAGACTGTGACTCAAAATGATCCAGCCCGCCAGCACGGCGAAGCTTGCCTCCAGAGATAGAATCAGCGAGGCGACCGGTGCGGACAGACGGCTCTGGCCGTATATCTGCAGTGTGTAGGCGATGGCGGACGAGAACACGCCGGCAAAGACGAGGGACGGCCAGGCGCGGAAAATGGCGGCAAGCTCGGGGATTTCGAAGATCAGCATGAGGATCCCGGAGATGACGGCGCAGACCGCAAACTGAATGGCCGAGAGGCGGATCGTGTCGACAAACGGCGAAACCCGTTCGATCACGAGAATGTGGAACGTGTAGACGACGGCGCAGATGAATACCAGCACCTCGCCAAGTCCGATGGCGAGCGCTTCGTTGATCGTGAGCAGAAACAGCCCGATGAAGGCCATCACGGCAGCGAGCCAGATCACGGGATGCAGGCGGCGCCCCTTGAAAAAGAGGAAGATCGGAACGAGAACAATATAGAATGCCGTGATGAAGCCGGCTTTGCCGGGCGTCGTGTAGAGCAGCCCGATCTGCTGTGTATTCATGGCGACGGTGAGGAGCAGCCCGATCGTGATCCCGGATTTCCAAAGCAGCCGGTTCGATGTTTTCTGTTCGGCTGCAAACTGTTCGTCGCTGACGTCCGTGCCTTTTTTCAGCCGGCCGACCCCAAGCAGCATGAGCGGGGTCAGGGCAATCACGGCCAGGACATTCCTGACAAAGGTGAAGGTGAACGGCCCCACGTGCTCCATGCCCACCTGCTGCGCCACAAACGCGGTGCCCCAGATGACGGCAGCCAGGAGCAAAAGACATACGCTGATCCACTGTTTCGATAGCTGTTTCACGCAATAATCCTCCGGCTTCGCCCGATCTTATCACGAATAACGGCCGTCCTGTCTGCAGCGGCGACGCATTTTGCCGTATGCTTTCCCCATGATGATTTGCGACGCACATTCGGACGCCCTGCTGAAGCGGGCGGTCGAGCCCGACACCCCGCCCGATATCACGCTGGAGCGGCTCCTGAAGAATGGGGTCTCGCTCCAGACGCTGGCCCTTTTCTGCGGACGCGAGCCGTCCGTCCAGGCGGCGACCACACTGACCAAGCGGATGCTTCATGTCTTTCGCCGGCTTAAGCGAGAAGATGGCTGGCAGCAGCTGACCGATCCGGCTGAGG
>DUPJ01000092.1 GCA_012838355.1 Clostridiaceae bacterium | reverse complement strand
GCCTCGTCATCCGTCAGATACTGTGCGTACTGTTTGTCAAACGATGCTGTTTCGCCCGCATGACCGGTATCTGCCTTGGCCCGTATGCTGTGGCAGCGGGCCAGCGTGTACAGCAGATATGGCGCCGAATCTCCTTCAAAATCAAGCACCTGATCCCAGGAAAAATGGATGTCCTTTTCGCGGCCGTTTTGCAAAAATGTATACACCACGGCCGATATGCCGATCTTCTCGGCCGTTTCGCCGATCTGCTCCGCGGACATGCCGGGATTGTTTTTCTCGATGATCGCCCTCGTTTTCGCGACGCTTTCGTCCAGCAAACGGTTCAGCGGTATCGTGTTGCCCTGACGCGTGGAAAACGTCTGGTCACCGAACAGAACGGTGCCAAAGCCGACATGAATCAAGCGATCAGCTTTTTCGAAACCGGCCTTCTTCATGACGGAGAAGACCTGTTTGAAATGATGCGACTGCGGCAGCCCGACGACATAAACGTTGAGATCGAAGTTATACGTCTCGTCGCGCCACAAGATGGCAGCCAGATCGCGCGAAGCATAGATCGTGGTCCCGTCCGTCTTGATCAGGAGGCATGGGGGCAGCTTGTACTCTTCCAGGTCGACCACGACAGCACCTTCGCTCATGGTCAGAAGATCACGGCTTCGCAGCCAGTTCATCAGGCCGGGTATTTTGTCGGAGTAAAAACTCTCGCCGTTCGTATTGTCAAAGTGAATGCCGAGACGGTCATATGTGAGATTGAAAAAGTCGAGACTTTGCTGTCTGAACGTCTGCCACAGCTTCACGGCTTCGGGATCACCGCGTTCCAGTTTCAGGAATGCCGCTCTCCCCTCGGCTTCCAGTTCAGGATCCGCCTCTGACTCACGGTGAAAGCGCACGTAGACGCGCTGGAGTTCGGCAATCGGGTCGGCAGCAAGCGCCGCCTCATCACCCCAGCGTTTCCAGGCGACGATCAGGTTGCCGAACTGAGTGCCGTAGTCACCCAGATGATTCATGCGAACGACGCTGTAACCACGGTATTCATAGAGGTTGGCAATTGCCTGGCCGAGCAGCGTCGTGAACGCATGTCCGATATGAAATTCCTTCGCAATATTGGGCGAGGAAAACTCAATCAGAGCCGTCTTGCCGGCGCCCGCCGTGGGATTATAGCCGGGACGGCCGTCCGCCTCCAGCGCTTCCCGGATGACGCTGTCGGCAAACCAGACGCGGTCATAAAACACGTTGAAGTAACCGTTGACGGCTTCCATGCGCACTATCTGATCGAACCGTTCAGTCAGTCGCTCATGCAAAAAACCGGCTATTTTCTGCGGCGCCTGGCGCATGTGTTTGGACAGGCGAAAGCAGGGCAATGCCAGATCGCCCATAGCCGGGTCCGGCGGCACTTCAATCCAGGCATAAATATCGGTCTCCGGCACTCCGCTCAGCTGGCCGATTGCCTTGCTGAGCTGCCGTTTCAAATACTCAGGATTCATGGGACCAAAGCGGCGTCGGATACTGGCCGGACGCATGCAAATCAGCAACGGCTCTCATCACGCTTTCTTTGTCTTCCCGGTAGGTAACGCCGAACCAGCGGTCTTTGACCGGTATTGTCCTCACGGTCAGCTGTCCGCTTTGTATCAGCGAATCGACAAACGTCGGCAGCAGAAATTCGCCCATAAGCGGGTTCGTCTGCAGCGTGATATCGAGAAAATCAACCATGCCGTGGGTCAAAAGGCCGACCATCTCGGCCCCGAACCCCCAGAAGTTCATGGACACGGGACTGCTGCCGGCAAGCGGCTGCCAGGTCGCGCCGTCATCTTCCGTGAAACTCGCCTGATCGCCGTCTCTTTTGATTTTCTTTCGTTCGACGATGCGCATCAGATTGTGGCCGGCATCTATTTCACAGATCCCGCGGGCGACATGCCCGTGGGGCGACGTCGTGTTGTTCAGCTGCCATACGCACATGGCCGCCTTGCCGGGTTCTTGTTCCTCCGTCAAATAAGCATATATTTTTGCAAAACTTTCAGGCCCGTAATAATCGTCGGCATTGAGACAGGCAAACGGTCCGTCCAGCACATCTCTGGCGGCCAGAACGGCGTGCCCCGTGCCCCACGGTTTGACGCGTCCCTCCGGCACTTCATATCCGTAAGGGAGATCGTCCTGACGCTGGAAGGCGTATATGACTTCCATGTACGGCTTGATCCGGCGACCGATTGTCTCGTCAAACATATCCGCAAATTCTTCCTTTATGACGAAAACAACGCGCTCAAAGCCGGCTTTTCGGGCGTCCCAAAGAGAATAATCCATGATGATCTCGCCACTCGGTCCGATCGGGTCGATCTGCTTCAGGCCTCCATAGCGCGATCCCATACCGGCCGCCATGATCAGAAGTGTTGGTTTTTTTGTGTGCATGTCAGGCTCCTTTTTGTCTTTCCTGTGTTCTATTCTATCGAAGAATCATACTTTTCGTGATCTGCTGTGGTGCGCGGAATATAACGGTCCATCTCATAGGGAGCATTCTGCTTTACCCCAGCCGCAAAAAGCGCGTCCTCCATCAGCTGATTCTGACTGTCCATCGCCGGAAACCGGCGCCGGTCAACCTTTGCATAACTGCCGTTCGCGTGCATCAGCCAGGCGCGGTCCGTATCGAGGAGTTCAACTTCCAGTACACGCTTCACGCGGTTTCTCGCTTCCTGGTCCTCAACGGGAAACAGTATTTCTATCCGCCGCTCCAGATTTCGCGGCATCCAGTCAGCAGACGACAGGTAAATCTCTTCATTGCCGTCATTGTAGTAGTAAAAAATGCGCGAGTGCTCCAGATAACGGCCGATCAGACTCCGTACGCGGATGTGTTCCGAGAGATCTTTAATGCCGGGTCTAAGGCAGCAGATGCCGCGCACGATCAGGTCGATTGAGACGCCTGCGGCCGATGCTTCGTAAAGTGCATCAATGATATCCGTATCGACCAGAGCATTGACTTTCGCAATGATGCCGGCCGCCTTCCCGTTTCGCGCATGCGCCGTTTCCCGCCTGATCTTTTCCAGTGTATCGTTTTTCAGCCAGCGCGGAGCTGTCACGATCCGGCGCAGGTGAAGCGGCAGCGAGTATCCCGAAATCATGTTGAAGAAATCGGTGGCATCCCGTCCGTAGGCTTCCCGCGACGTGAGAATGGCCATGTCCGTATAGATTTTGGCTGTGATGTCATTATAGTTGCCGGTTCCAAGATGAACATAGCGCCGGATGCCGCCTCCTTCACGCCGCACGATCAGCGTGATTTTGCTGTGCGTCTTCAAACCCATAAGGCCGTAAATAACATGGCAGCCGGCTTTCTCCAGCCGCTTCGCCCAGACGATGTTGTTTTCCTCGTCGAAGCGCGCCTTCAGTTCGACCAGAACGAAGACCTGTTTCCCGTTTTCCGCAGCCTGGGCGAGTGCCTGAATGATCGGGGAGGTGCCGCTGACCCGATACAGCGTCTGCTTGATCGCCAGCACTTCCGGATCGTGCGCCGCTGTCTGAATCAGCCGGACCACGGGATCGAACGATTCGTACGGATGATGCAGAAACACGTCGCGCTCGCGCAGCACCGCGAACAGATCAGCGGCCGCAGACAGGTGCGGATTCGGCTGCGGTGCAAACGGTTCATAGAAATGTTCCGGTTTGACGAGCGCTTTGCGCAGACGCCCGGCAAATGTCAGGTCGAGCGGACCGCGAATTTCGTATACGGCCTTCTCAGTGATGCCGAACGATCGCATCAGGAAGCTGAGAATCTGAGCGTCAAGGCCGCGCTCCGCTTCAAGCCGGATCACCTCTCCCCATTGTCTCTGCTTCAGCTGGGATTCAATTTCACTCAACAGGTCAGCCGCTTCCTCTTCGTCGATATCAAGATCGGCGTTGCGCATGATGCGAAAACAGGCTGATGCGCCGAGGCGGACTCCAGAGAATAATTTCGAGAGGTGAATGCGAACAATATCCTCGAGGAGAATGAAGGCCGATTCGTCCGGGGCGGACGGCAGGCGCTCGATACGCGACAGCACATTCGGAATCTGCACGACGGCAAACTTGTAGTCCGGTTTTTGTTTTTTTGTTTTTTTGCCGGCCGGTTTTACCGGTTCATCCGAATCAATGCGAACGATCAGGTTGATGGTCCGGTTGGCGATCAGTGGAAACGGATGGCTGGCATCGATAGCCATCGGAGTCAAAACGGGAAAAATTTCCTCGTCAAACAAGCGTGACAGGTGTTCCAGCTGCCGCGCATCCAGCTGATCCGGCCGAAGCAGCCGCACATTCTCCTTTTCCAGCGCCGGTATCAGCGCTCGGTTGAACGTCGAGTACTGGCGCTTGACCATCTCATGTGTCATCTCGGACATCGCATCGAGCTGCGCGGCCGGCGTCAGCCCCGACGGATCCTTTTGCCTGAAGCCAACCTGCACCTGATCATGCAGAGCTGCAACCCGGATCATAAAGAACTCATCAAGATTTGAACTAACGATCGAGAGAAAGTTAAGCCGCTCGGCAAGCGGATTATCAGGATCTCTTGCCTCCTCCAGCACTCGCTTGTTGAATTCCAGCCACGACAATTCGCGATTGAGGTAAACCGATCGCCCGTCGAGCGGCATAAATTCGTCCCTCGGCTCTTCGGTGGCCAATCCTGCAAAAAAATGGAGCTTGTCGCTATACAGCCGCGTGTAATCCATCAGGCTTCAGTCTCCCGCGCCTGACGCTTCACCAGGTACGGCTCAACACCGAATACGTTCAGAAAAAAAGGACTGTGTTTTTTGAAGTGCCAGCGTTCCAGCGTTTCGTCGGCCGAGGCTTCGTAAGTCAGAGCAAGACCGCGTTCCGTCTGTTTGGCCCGAATCAGCTGTATCTTCCCTGCATGTCCTGCATCGAGCGCGTTCGCCACGCACAGGATGGCAATAAGTTTCATCAGGACGAGCCGCATCGGTTCCGGCAGCTGCCTGACATGATATTCGGAAATGGACACGTGGCCGTTGTGAAAACAGGCGAGCAACGACACCAGCTGCTTTCGTTCCGGCGTCAGACCGATGAATTCTGTCGCGGACAAAACAGCAAGCGTACCTGAGCCGTCGTCCTGAATGGCAATGTACTTGCCGACATTGTGGAGAATCGCCGCCAGCTGGAGACAGAGCCGTTCTTCCTTCTTCAGCCCGTGCATCTTTTTTGTCAGATCGAAAAGTGTCAGCGCCAGAGTTTCAACACGCATGGCATGTCGCTTGTCCGTCCGGTAGCGGCGCGCCACCTGTCGCGCTGATGAGATCAGGTCGGCTTCCATGTCGTAGGGTACTTTCAGTTTGAAACGGCGCACAGCAATGTCATGAAGGAGACAGGATGAAAGCGAGAATTTGGGCATGATGATCGTGTCGACCCCGGCATGCCGCACAACTTCATCGACAATAATCGCTGTGGGCAAAAGAAGTGTCCGGTGTTCATCCGGTATGTCAGCAAAGCGCGGTACCGTTTCATTGCGGTCCGCGAGGTGCGCATACATTTCCTTGAATGCTGAAACATCGACGCTGCTTTCAGCCGGTTCCATTTTCAGAAGATGGCGCATAAAGCGCACGTTTCCCCCGATGACAATGACATGCTTGTATGTCGTCCGTTTCGGCCCGAGCGTTGTGTAATAGGTCAGATCCCCGCCGATAAATTCGGCAAGCAGCGCCGAATAGTCGATCGCCTGCCGTTCGAGGTCGCCCAGCAGCTCGCGGACGCGCAGCGCACCGATGCGAAAGTTCAGAGAATTGATCAGGGTTCCCTGATCGTACAGGGACAGCTGGATACTGCCTGCTCGAATATCGACGATCAGTGTCGTCTCGTTGACCACATCGCGATAATGCTGCAGTGTGGCCGCCAGACCGAGCAGATGCAGTGACGTTTCAATACTGTTCGGCAAAACGTCAATCTCAAATCCTGTGCAGCGCCGAATCTGTTCAACCCCGTAGGCCACGTTCGACGCCTCGCGGAACGAGGAGGTTGCCGTGATAACGACCGGAATATCACCGTATTCAGCCAGTTTCTGCTTGAATGACTGCAGTATTTTGATCAGCTGGTCAAGCAAGGCCTGGCTGATTCGCCCTTCGGAATAGGTGTCGCTTCCGAGCGGAAGCGTGCGATGCACAACCTCGATGTCGATGGGAGCTTTGCCCATATGCATCTCAGCGATACGCATGACCGTTTCGTGTGAGCCCACATCGATCGCAGCCGCCAGGGATTTTTCCTTGCTGCTAGTCCGCGTCGCCAAAGCTGATACCCGTCTGGCGCGCCACCTGAATCAACTCATGGTCAAGCGGTACGTATTTGAGACGGCCGGCAATGTCAGCGAGCGGCATCGGCTCGACCTTATCGTGCCTGATGGCCATCATGCAGCCGAAGTGGCCGTTCATCACAGCATTGGCCGCCGCCACGCCCAGCCTCGTCGTCAGTACCCGGTCAAAGGCACACGGTTCACCGCCACGCTGAAAATGCCCCGGCACGGTGCAGCGCACTTCCTGAACCATCATTGAGTCGAGCGTTTCAGCCAGTTCATACGCCACCGAAGGATGACAGCTGGCTTTTCGTTTGGACTCCAGTTCCGATTTGCCGAGTGCCGCTTCCGCGATCGTTTTCGCGCCCTCGGCAATCGCGATGATCGAGAAGCGTTTGTGCTTGCTCTCGCGTCGGTTCAGCGCTTTCAGGATATAAAGCGGATCGTACGGGATTTCGGGGATCAAGATAACGTCCGCGCCGCCGGCGATGCCGGCCTCGAGCGTCATCCAGCCGGCTTTGTGACCCATGATTTCAATGATGAATACACGCCCGTGCGACGTCGCCGTGGAATGAATGCCGTCGATAACCTGCGTGGCGATGTCGACCGCACTTTGAAAGCCGAAGGTACGCTCGGTCCCCCATAAATCGTTGTCGATCGTTTTTGGCAGCGTGACCACGTTCAATCCGTTTTCGGACAGCAAATGTGCCGTCTTATGTGTCCCGTTGCCGCCCAGTATGACGAGCGCATCGAGCGACTGCGTGCGATACGTGTCAATCATGGCTTCCAGTTTCGAAGGTCCTTCAGGATGGTTTGCGTCGAGCGGCTCCTTCATGAGTTTGAACGGCTGCCGGCTCGTACCGAGAATGGTACCGCCGCGCGTCAGTAT
Organism: Clostridiaceae bacterium; assembly: GCA_012838355.1. GTDB lineage: Bacteria > Bacillota > Clostridia > Saccharofermentanales > DTU023 > DUPJ01. The sequence goes on along the minus strand of DUPJ01000092.1, from coordinate 61,632 downwards.
CCCGGAAAAATCCGTTTCCCGCATTTTCTTTGAACGACCGGTCATGAGTCCCTCATACCCGTTCAGAAAACCGATTATCTCGTTGCTCGCATCGGCTTCGTAAAGTGCCTTGGCCACACCTCGCATCGCAGGATTTAACCCCTGACAATCGCCGCCACTCGTCAATATGCCTACCCGCAATGCCATATCAGCCTCCTAATGCGCTATGCTGGCTATATTATCGTTCATGCGGCGGCCGCGTTCAACCGTTTGGAGGAACGCATCACACTCTATGCACCGCTGTTACGCGTTTGCTTGTATAATAAATGCGGATGTTCGCCATCCCGAAAGGAATACACATGGATTTACCTGCAAATATCGGCGAGGTTCGTCTCGCAGTCCTGATTGACGCCGACAATGTTTCATCGACCAATATTCAGCCAATGATGGAGGAAATCGCCCGTTACGGCAATCCAACCATCAAGCGCATTTACGGCGACTGGACGAGACCGAATCTCGGAAGCTGGAAGACACTTCTGCTCGATTACGCGATCAGCCCGGTGCAGCAGTTTGCCTACACATCCGGCAAAAACGCCACTGACTCCGCCATGATCATTGACGCCATGGACATCCTTTTTGAAGGACGTGTCGACGGCTACTGCCTGGTCTCTTCGGACAGTGATTTCACGCGTTTGGCCATGCGGCTTCGCGAAGCAGGCAAACTGGTCATCGGGATCGGCGAACAGAAAACACCGAATGCTTTCATATCGGCCTGTGACCGTTTCATCTTCCAGGAGGTCATTCGCGGTCAGAAAAAGGCGAAGGCCACTCATGAACCGGATCCGGCCGCAGATAAGAAAAAGGCATCACCGGACAAGAGCAGAACAAAAACCAAGGCCGTTGAACCGGAATCGCCGGCAATTCGCAAAATTGACGACGACCTTATTTCGCTGATTTCCTCTTCAATCGAAGACGTCCAGGATGACAACGGCTGGGCTTTTCTGGCTGAAGTCGGCAACCTGATGATGAAAAAGCAGCCGTCATTCGACGCGCGGAACTACGGCTTTTCTCGCCTCACGCCTCTGATTCAAAGTATCGGAACGTATGAGGTCGACGTGCGCGACAGCGGCGGCAGCGGCCAGTCCAAGCACATTTATGTGCGCATTCGCGAAGAAAAGAAGAACGGCGAAGACAAGAAGAATGTGAAAGCCAAAAATGTCCGCGAATTTTAGTGAATCCCGGCGCGTCGCATAAACCAGAACAAGACGGATGCCGGCAATACCTTCGCGGCCACACGGATGATTTTTGCAAAAGGGTGGGATACCGACATATCCCGTCCTTTTTTTGCGGCATTTACTGCCAGATCGGCAACACGCAGCGGCGATTCCAGCCCGATTCGCTTGACACCCGACATGCTCAGTCCGTTTGCCTGGCTCGGCAGAAAAAATTCCGTTTCCATCGGATTGGGACAGCAGGTCGTCACCGTGATACCGCGATCGCGCATTTCCTGATTGAGTGCACGAGAGAATGAGATGAGCATGGCTTTTGTCGCGGCGTAGACGGCGAACCCGGGCTGAGGCAGAAAGCCGGCAACCGAGGCCACGTTCAAAATGCGCGATTTCTCGCGCAGGAACGGCGCCAGTGAGCTGGTCAGCATGAGCGGCACTTCGTTGTTCAGACGCATCATGAGGCGCACATCGTCGCTCGTGTGATCCCGAAACGGGCCTGCAATGCCCATGCCCGCGTTATTGACAAGCCAAACGACCTGATCGTCAGGCAAAAGCGAGGCTGCAAGCTGCCGAATCGCATCCGGCTCAGTCAGGTCGAGTATGAAGATGCGGGTTGGCAGGGTCAGCGTTTTTGCCGTTTCCAAAAGCCGGTCTTCCCTTCTGGCAACGAGCCAGATGATGTCAATGCCCGTTTCCCGGTCCAGCCGTTTCGCCAGCTCGACGCCAAGGCCTGAGGAAGCCCCCGTCACGATTGCAATTTTCACTATTGATACCTCCGTACTTGACGGTCGTTTAGTTATCATCATACTTTACGTTGTGTCTTCGCCGCGAAAAAAAACAGACCGTCTCCGTCCCGGCTTAAAGCGCACACTGCTTTTGATCGGCGGAATCATCGCGACAATATTTGCCGCCATCGGAGCCTTGCTGCCGATTATCCCAACGACTCCGTTCCTGATCGTGGCTGCCGGCTGTTTTGCCGGATCGCGCCCGGAATGGGTGGATCGGCTGGAGAGAAACCGCCTGTTCGGACCGTACATCGAAGCGTACCGAAAAGATCTCGGCATCACGATCGGAAGGAAAACTTTTGCCATCAGCGTGCTCTGGATTGCCCTCATCACCTCGATGGTTCTGACTCAAATCCTGCCTCTCGCCCTCCTCTTGATCGCGATCGGCACAGCTGTGACGATTCATCTGCTCCGGTTCAAGACGAGGCGCGATTAGCAGCAACTCGGCTGCGGCGCAGGCCGTCAGTCCGTGTTTTCTGACGTCTCCTTCGTGCTGTCCGCTTTCTTATTCACACCGTCGAACCGCATGACGAAGCGATGGAGCAGATAGAAATAGACCGCTATGATGCCGACCGAGACAAACAGCATGGGTATCGACGAGGCTGCCAGGTTGATGATGATCAGAAGCGGTGCCCCGAAAATGATGCCGTAGCTGGTGCCCGCGATCAGGTTGTTGGCGGCCGGTGTGGACAGATCCGGATCGATCTCTCTCAAAAGCAGAACACCGGAACTTATCGTCCCCGTCAGCATGCCGTACATGGAAACAAAGCCCTCGGCAAAGTAATCGGGATAGATCTTGCGCGCCACCATGCGGATGTAAAAGTACGTCGTTGCAGCACCTGCCAGCGAAAGCAAAGTAAAGGGCAGCCAGAGCCCCGCCAGCTCAGTGATCTCGATCGAGGTGATGCCGGCCACGATCATGACGTCGAAGGATACGCCGGCAATGCGGCTCAGCAAATAGGAGTTCTGGTATTGATGCCGGATAATGTTGTGCTTGTAGCTGAAACCGAGCAGCGCGCGCACACCCATGGCAATGACCGAACCGATTATAAAATTGAAACCCCAGAGCAGAGAATTGACCAGCGAGGCGACGCCGGGAGCGACACGTGTCAGCAGGGACGTCACGCCGAGCGTGAGCCCGTAGGCAATCATGTACGAGAGGATGACGAGCGCGACCTGAATTGAAAATTTGTCAATCGATTCGGCGATGGGAATCTCGCCTTTATCCTCATAAAATGCAAGTGATGTGTTGCTCGCCAGTTCGTCCGTATCCCTTCGGCTGATGCCCCGCTTTTTCGCGAGCACATTCAGGTAAACGACCCCGACGATGCAGGCACAAAGATAACCGGACGCGGCCAGCGCCAGCCCGAAGGAACGTCCGCCGACAAATCCGAGCAACTCATACGACTGACCGACATTGTTAGCCTGACCCGGCCCCTGTCCAAAGGCCATGGGCAGCAGAATACCGGCTGCCGGAAAGAGTTTCGGGATGAATGTGAAGAATAAGATGATCGTAATCGCGAGGCCCGAAAGTGCTTGAATCAAATATGTTGCGACGATCAGCGCACCGCTTTTTGCTCCGATGAACTTAGCCGCCTTTGATTCAGGTTTCTGGATGCGGAGCGCCATCGCAATGAATCCGATCGCGATGCCGTGATACGTCAGCTGTTCCAGAAAAACAACATCGATCCGCAGCCAGCCGACCGAGCGCAAAATGAGAAGCAAAAATCCTGCGATAACGGCAGTCGGCACAAGTCCGCGCCGCACAAACCCAATGCGCCGGCGCATGATATTGGCGACGATGATCGCCGCCGCGATAATGCCGATAACGACGAGCGGGGTCCAGTTGTAGTTCATCTTCTCACCTCGTGGCCTTTGTAATAGTCATATATGTGAAGATAGTACCTTGCATTAAAGTATTTTGCTCCTCGCAGTTCATAATAATTCGACTGATGCGTGAATACCAGATGGTTGCGTCCATACATGCCGAGAAGCGGGATGTCTTTCAGCAAAAATGCATGGTCATCTCCGACCGACAGCTGATCGCCGGTCAGGCGCAGCACGCCTTTTGCCATGGCCGTTTCCCGTTTTCCGTCAATCGTCAGCAGGGTCACCTCGTCCTTGAACGGCAGTACCTGCCCCGAAGACAGCCGGCTGCGCAGAGCATCCCGCTGCGATCGATACCAATCGGTGAACGTACGCGGAGCAGGCGGCGCGAAATAGCCGAAACGGTCGATGCGTGTCTCAAATCCGCAAGTACAGCGTACCGAATCTTCCGCCGAGGACAAGGTTCCGTACGACGTGCACGCCGGGCAGCGGTAGAGGGCCGTTTCGAGGCCGTCCGCCAGTTTATCGCCGACAAACGCTACCGGAGCCTGATCCTGCTCGGTGTAAGCATCCTCACTGATATCGCGCTGGATCAGGTCGTGCACTTCATCGGCCGAATATCCGTCCAGTGCTTCCTTCGTATAAATGCCTCTCAATTCACCCGACATTTTGCCGCCGCGATGGGAAAAGGCCCAGCGCGGCGTCGTGAAATATCCGCCCTTCAAACGGTACGTCACGAGGGTTGCGCCAAAGCTTTTCACGAGCTTCCCCATCGTCGGATGGATCGGGGCTGTATTTCCGTCATAGGACCGTTCGCCTTCGGCAAACAGCGCGACATTGTGTCCGGCCATAAGTCGCCGACGCATCTCAATCACGGTTGAAGCTGCGATCGTCGCCTTGCGTCTGGCAATCGGTGCAAAGGCGAAATTCAAGAGCGACGCCAAAAAGGCATTGCGAAAAATATGATCGCTGGCGACAAAATACATATGATCAAAGGCTAGGCCAAGCAGCGCGGGATCCAGGTTCGCATTGTGGTTGCACACCACAACATACGGCGCACCGTCATTGGGCACGCGATCATACGTATAGCCGAAGCGCCTCTCAATGAAACGCCTGATCAATCGGATCAGGAGTCTGTACAGAAAGCGATGACGTTTCGCCTGCCCTTCACTTATTTGCATTCGGTTGCCGGAACGTTTCATGAGTACGAATTGTAACGTTAATTGGCACAATTATGAAGGTGACGAACGAAATCGAGCAACGGCATACTTATCGGCAGACAAAAGACGCTCGGCGTACCCGGTTGCCAAAACGCTCCAGTACCTCGCTCGTGAGCCAGACATACGCGCCGCGATGCCTGTCGCAAACACGCCCGGATGCACGCACCATAAAAAAGCAAAAAGTCCGAAAACCCTTGCAAATAAAGAATTTTCGGACCATTTTTGGTGGAGGCGAGGAGAATCGAACTCCTGTCCGAAACCACATCCTCCGGTGTTTCTCCGGGTGCAGCCGTGTCTTTAGAATTCCCCGAATGCAAGCGCCTCACGGCAGGCTCATGGATCAGGTAGCTTCATCAATTCAGAGCGGACTGCAAAGCTTAGGCCCGTCTGTTTGCCCGTTTAACCTCCCGCGGGTAAGGTCTGTGTCATGGCGCCGATAACCCGCCCCACAGAAAAAACGGATCGGCGGCTTCAGCTAATTAAGCTGCTGCGAGTTGCGGTTGTTTGGCAACTATAAGTTGTTCTCGCTTTTTAAAGAGGCCAACGAGAATCCTCTACCCGCTTCACCGGGACCAATGACCCCGTCGAAACCTGTACGCCCCCGTATTGGAGCCGGACATGCATTGTATCACCTTTTAATTATGGTCGCAATTATGTTCGCTTTTGTGTAACGGCCAGGATTATTCAGTGGCGAGGTACCGGATGGCTTCTATGGCCGCATCGGTCTCGTCTGCTGTATTGAACCAGGAAAAGCTGAAGCGGACAGCGCCCTGCTGTTTCGTGCCAAGCGCTTCATGCAGACGCGGAGCACAATGTCCGCCCGGTCGCGTCGCGATGCCGAATGCGTCAGCCAGTTCGGCGGATATGGTACCGGAATCCGTGGTACCGATATTGAGACTGACGATCGGAGCACGCTCTCGCGAGAAATCACCATAACATGTCACTTGCGGCAGATCCTTTATGCCCTGATAAAAGCGGTCGGCAAGTGCCTGTTCCTTCATGCGGATGGCTTGCATACCCGTGTCATGAATGAAATCAAGCGCTGCAGACAGACCGGCGATGCCGTGCGCATTCAAAGTACCGGCCTCAAGCCTTTCGGGATATGCTTGCGGCTGATCGTGATTGAACGTATCCATGCCCGTTCCGCCCACTTTCCAGGGTGCGATGTCAACCCCGGACCCGATCGCAAGACCGCCGACGCCTTGAGGGCCAAGCAGGCTTTTATGGCCGGTGAAGCAGAGAATATCGATGCCGAAGCGCTTCATGTCGAGCGGGAATATGCCGGCTGTCTGCGACGCATCGACAATAAAAAGGATGTCGCGGGTCTTGGCCAGTTCACCGATTCGGCCGAGGTCGAACATGTCGCCGGTCAGATTGGAGGCGTGCGTGCAGATGATGGCGCGCGTATCCGGCTGCAGGAACCGTTCGAAGTCTGCGTAATCGATAGAGCCGGCGCTGTCGGCCGGCGCGAAACTCAATCCGACCTGGCTGTCTCGTTCCAGCCGGTAGAGCGGGCGGAGCACGGAATTATGTTCCCAGTCTGTGGTCAGCGCGTGATCCCCGGGTTTCAGCACGCCGTGAACGGCAATGTTCAGCGCCTCCGTGGCATTGGCCGTGAACACCACCCGCTCGGCGTCACAAGAAAACATGGCGGCCAGTTTGCCCCTTGCCTCATAGACGATACGGGAAGCGGAGAGACTGATGTCGTGAGCAGCACGATTCGCACTTCCCATGCAGGTCAGGGCAGCGGTCACAGATTCGATCACGGCGGGCGGTTTTTTTACGGTCGTGGCGGCGTTGTCGAGATAAATCATGGCGCTTCTCAAATCAACAGGGTATAAATGGCCTCGATCGCCAGGGTATTGGCCGCTTTCAGTGCGCCCAGCGCACCGGCTTCCTCATGCGGCGCACACCAGCAGATTCCGCAGCCGGCCGAAACTGCAGACGGTACCGGGATCAATCGCCCCGGCAGGTCATGCTGTCCTGCGAAGCACTCGAACGCCATAGCGTCCGTCGGTGTCAGAAACGTGACGATCGTGCAGAGCGTTTTCTCGCGCATGGCTCTACGGACTGATGACGGTCATGGCTTCAGCGAGTGTCGTCACGATACTGTACATGTTCGTGACGCTGCCGACCGCCAGCTTGTCTTTCAGGGCGAAAAACTCAAGACAGGTCCCGCAGGTCAGAATGTCCACACCGCGCGCTTCCAGCTGCTTCAGGTCGTCCAGCACAGGTGACCCTTCCGCCGACATGAACGCACCGCCGTTATAAAGAAGAATCACCTTCGGAAGCGGCTCCAGCTGCGTCAGGGCAAAAAAGAATCCCTTAAGAAGCATTTCACCCAGTTCGTCACTTCCTGTTCCCATGGTGCGTCCAGTCACAGCCACGACCAGATCACCTCGCCCGGCGGCTGGCGCAGTTTCGGTCTCTTCTTCTTTTTCATGCGGAACGGTACACTGCATCGCAACCAGATAATGTCGCTCAGCCACCTTCTTGCTTCGCGCTGGAATATTGCGGTTGTCCGCCAGACGCAGGAGATTTTCAACGGCCGTTTCGTTGTCGACATGCACCTCCAGCACATCCCCTTCGCGCATGTCCTGCAGCGCTCTCGTTGTCTTGACAACAGGCTGCGGGCACGGTTCGCCCATTGCGTCAATCCTGATTGTCGGCATAATTTCTCGTTCGTGATTCATTTTCTACCTCGCCATGGAATGCTGAAAAATGCTTTATTCATGACCGCTGCTCATGAAAAAGACCGTTGTCATGACAAGCAAACAAGAGTCCGGTTCACTACGCGCAACCAAGTTCAGCTCAGGAAAATAAACCAGAGCGTCAGCATGATCGCCAGTCCGATTAGAAAACCAAGCAATAGACTTTTCAGAAACGTGCTCACAAGACTCTTTCCTTTCACTGGTTCATCAGACTCGGCCGGCTCCTGCCTCGCGGGTCCCCTGCTGTCTGCATGCCGGTAGCGGGCCTGCTCGGGCGCAGCTGCACGGCGGTCCGGACCTGCATAAACATTCTTGCGGTGCTCCTGGCTCAGCCGTGTGACGTCAAACTCATCCGTTCGGACATAAACCGACTGATCGGATATTTTCGGTGTTTCAGCAGGATCACCGTATCGATCCAGCACTTTTACGGCAAGCAGCGTTCTGTTGTCGCCGGCATCTTTTTTTGCCGCCAGATCGAACAGGTGATCGATTGAGCTCGAAAATGCCTGCTGATCCGTCATCGCCGTCTTGATTTCAGATGCGGCAAGCGTTCGGTAGGCGCCGTCCGTCAGGAGTAAAAAGCGATCGTCCGCTTCAATTTCCAGCTTCTTGATATTCTGAGCGACCGGTACGTCGTGGTCCGGCCGGCGGCCAAGATGGATCAGCGGATTGCCGTCCGCGTCCTCCTGAGGAGCGGCCTGCAGGTGCAATTCACCATTTCGGCTGACATACACGGATGCCGATCCGAGTGACATGGTATAGGCGACCGTGTCGACCAGGAGGAGCAGTGCCACACTGCAGCCGGCTTGACCGAAAGAGCGCGAAAGGAGCTCGCTGCCGATCCGACGGTCGGCTTCCGCCATAAGTTCACGTATCCATTTGGGAAAATCAAAAGGGGCGAAGGGATCTTCCTTGATTTTGGCAAGATTCTGACGGGCGACCTGAAATACAATGCGTCCGGCCAGATCACCGGCACCGGGACCGCCAAATCCGTCAGTGACAAGAAAAAGCTGAGTGCGTTCGGTGAATTTACCCGATTCAACTTCCCTGCCCCCGATGAGTTCCGGTTTCATGCGGCCGGACAAATAGAGGGCATCTTCATTTACGTGCAGATTACTGCCTGACTCAGTCAGACCGTAAGCGATCGTACTCGCCATGAGGTCTCCTTAATGAATGCTGTCATGGATTATACCATACTGCTTTCGGCTCTCGATCGCTGCTTCAGCGCATCAGCCATGCGGCGCTCGGCATCCTTCTTCTTCAGATCTTCCCGCTTGTCGACGAGCTTCTTGCCGCGGGCAACGCCGATTTCCACCTTGATTTTGCCGTTTTTGAAATACAGTTTAGTCGGCACCAGTGTCATGCTTTTTTCCTGTACAAGCGAACGCAGACGATTGATTTCGCGCTTGTGCAGGAGAATTTTCCGCGGCCGGAGCGGATCGTGATTGAATCGGTTGCCCTGCTCATACGGCCGAATATGCATGCCAAGCAAAAAGAGTTCGCCGTCGATCACCTGCAGATATGATTCCTGCAGTGAAAGCTCACCTTGCCTGATCGACTTTACTTCCGTTCCAAGAAGAACCAGACCGCCTTCGAGCGTCTCGTCGATAAAATAGTCGTGATATACGCGGCGATTGTTCGCCGCCACTTTGTTGTTGCTTGATCCTGTTTTCATGTCCTGCATGTCTTTCTTGTTACAGAGGCAACACCAACCGGTTACAAAACGGGTGGTTATGCACACTGTCCACATGGTTATTCACAATTTAATCCAATATGTCCTGCACGTATGACGGCTCTTCAGCGCTTTATCCACAGTGTACACGACGGTCACATCGGAAGCACGGCATACGCATTCAGATCCAGCCCGGCAAACGATTCGTTCATGTAAGCATGGCAGCCGGCTGCAGCAATCATCACGGCGTTGTCGGTGCACCAGGAAAGGCGCGGCATGAGCACGTCGATGCCGTGTGTCTCCTGCAGCGATTTCAGCCCCTCGCGCAAGCCGGAATTTGCTGCCACACCGCCTGCCACAACGAGCGTGTTCACGTTGAGCGCCCTGATTGCCTGTTCCGTGTGAGTGAGCAATGTGTTGACGATGGCCGTCTGCACGGAAGATGCAAAATCAGCCTGATCAATCGTTTCACCTTTCTGCCTTGCCTTGTGCAGGCGGTTGACCGCAGCCGTCTTCAGACCCGAGAACGAAAAATCAAAGCTGTCCGGAAACGAGGTCTCCGGCAGTGCAATCACCGGCCGGCCTGTTTTCGCCAGTTCGTCCAGTTTCTTGCCGCCCGGATAGCCGAGTCCCATCGCGCGTGCGACTTTATCAAACGCCTCGCCGGCGGCATCATCCCTCGTTCTGGCGACAACCCGATAAAGGCCGTACGATTCCACCATGACAAGATGTGAGTGCGCACCTGACACGATCAGAGCGAGAAACGGCGGTTCCAGTTCCGGGTGTTCAACATAGTTGGCCGCCAGATGCCCCGCCAGATGATGGACCGCCACAAGCGGTTTCTGATGGCGATAGGCAAACGCCTTCGCGAAACTGACACCGACCAGCAGTGCCCCAACGAGACCAGGACCGTGCGTCACAGCAACCGCATCCAGATCTGACGGTTCCAGTTTTGCCTGCAGAAGTGTCATCTTCACGAGCGGTGCAATCGTCTCGAGATGCAGACGCGAAGCCAGCTCGGGCACGACCCCGCCAAAGACGGCGTGGCGGTCAACTTGCGTCGCCACCATTTCCGCCAGCACCGTGCGTCCATTTTCCACAACGGCTGCAGCCGTTTCATCACAACTCGACTCAATCCCGAGAATGCGCACCGTTTTTGATTTCTTTGAGACAGCCATACGGCCATTCTAACAGGCGATATTCGTTTCTGCTAGAATGGTGAAATGTCAACGCCCGGATTTATTTCGACTCACGAACAAAAAAAGCGGCCGATCTGGCTCTGGCTGATCCCCATTGTTTTGCTCGTGCTGCTGATCGTGGGCATCGTCGTTGTAACCCTGAATCAGGCAAACCTCATCATGCGGCAGGAAGCCAAGGCACTGGAGCCGTTCGCCATCAATATTCTGCCGCGCTTTGAACCGCTGCGTTTCAACTCACTCGACGGCCAGACATCGCTGTCCGGCTGGTTTCTGAAAGCGAACCAGACGTCTGTCCGCGGGACCGTTGTCTATGTCCATGACCAGGGACAGAACCGTCTTCCTTATGGTCTCGACACGGCCGATCTGTTTCACTTCTTCACCGATGAAGGGTTTCAGGTTATTGCGTTTGACCTCAGAGCCAGCGGCAATTCCGGCGGCGACCTTGTCTCTTTCGGCTATATGGAAAGCGATGATGTGCTCGCAGCTGCCGCCGTTGCCAAAAGACTGACGCCAAACGGCCGCGTCCTGCTCTTCGGACTTGGCACAGGCACCGGTGCCGTCCTGTCGGCATATGATGCCCTGCCGTCAACCACCCGGCCGGACGCTGAGATCGCCCGGCCGATTGAGGAACTGGAACTGTGGCGCCAGGATATCTTCGGCATTTTGCTCGATACGCCGGCCGGCAAAACCGCCGACTATATCCGCGCTCTGATCAGCGACGAAACGCCGTTCCCCCTGAACGTCTTTTTGCCGTGGACACTCCCATTCGGTGTGCGGCTGTCAGCCGGAAATCGGCCGGAAATCAATTTGTATCAGCTGTCTGCCAAGGTCGTGTGTCCCATGTGGATTACGAGAAACAGTCCCGACCCGTATCTGGACAACAGCCTTTCGGACCCTCTGATTGAGGAGCGGCTCCGCATCTTTCCAGGTACGACAAGACTCTACGAAACGTTCATCGAGGGACACGGCTCCGGCTATCTGCTGAACCGGGATGCCTATCTGACGGATTTGCGTGAATTTCTCGATCAGTGGTACGACTGACGGCTCAGAACAGATCTTTCCGTTTCAAATACCAAATCGCCAGCCCGACAAAGATGAGACTGAGACCTGTCGTCAGGACAAATGGCCAGAAGTTTGCGGAAAACCCCGCATCGTGCGGAAACACGACATTCTGACCGAAGAAGCCGGATACCATGGTCGGTACCGTCAGCACAATCGTCATCGACGCCAGAAATTTCATGACCACGTTCAGGTTGTTCGAAATAATGGAAGCATACGCATCCATCGTGCCATTGATGATGGACGCGTAGATATTTGCCATTTCCAGCGCCTGATTGTATTCAATCAGAACATCTTCCAGCAGGTCGTCGTCTTCTTCATATTTCTTGATCAGGCGACTGCGCCGCAGCCGTTCAATCACAGCCTGATTTGATTTCAGGGACGTGGTGAAGTAGATCAGTGATTTGCCGAGCTGCATCAATGTGAACAGCTCATCGTTGCTGACAGATTTCGAAAGCTGAAGTTCTGCACGGTCTATCGCCTTATCGATGAACCGCAGCAGCTGCAAGTACGATTTGGCTCCGGACAAGAGCACCTGCAGGGCAAATCGTGTATGATACTGCGTGTAAAATTCCTTGACCATGCCGCGGCTGAACCACTCAAGCGACTGAACCTCGCGCAGCGACACCGTCACTATGCCCGTATCGTGCAAAATGATGCCGACCGGCATGGTAACATATCGCGTTTCGGTGCCTTCTCCTTCGAAAAACGGAAGGTCAACCAGAATGAGCACGCAATGCTCATCGTCGTCATAGTCAATGCGCGGACGTTCTTCTTCGTCCAGGGCGTAGCGGATGAACTCATCGGGAATCGGCACTATTTGCCGAACGGTTCGGATTTCGTCCTCTGTCGGCGACGTCAGACGGATCCATGCCCCTTTTTCGAACGCATCCAAATGCTCCAGCCGGCCGGGGCTTTCCGGTTTTTCTGTTTCAAGCCGTGAGATATACATATCGAGCATGCCTAGACCGTCCCCGTGGAGCCGAATCCACCGCCGCGGTTTTGTCCGTGCTCAGATACATCGGAAACATGTTCCCACACTGCCTGTGCCACCTTGCACAGCACCAGCTGTGCGATTCGTTCGCCTTTTTCAATGCGCACCGTGCCAAGCGGAAAACCGTCCTCGTCAAGGAAGACCGGGACATGCACGCCGGGTGTCAGTTCCGGCAAATCGATGCCGCGTGCCTGCAAAAACTGCTCGAGCGTGCACACGCGATCGTCAGCGCCGAGCGTTGCTGCAAGTTCGGGATGGTTTAATACCTGTGTGCCCCAGTCGGTCAGCGACGCCGTGTTGGCAACCAGCACCTTGATTTCGTCGCGATAATCGCTGTCAATGGTGCCGGGCGCATTGGCAATGCGCAGGGTCGTCCTGTAAGATAATCCGCTGCGCGGCCGAACCTGCAGCTCGTAGCCTTCGGGGATGGCAACCTTCAGTCCGGTCGGAACAAGAACCGTCTGACCCGGCAAAATGACGAACGAAACCGAAGCACGCACGTCCATCCCGGCGGCTCCGCCGCTCTCGTACTGCGGCAAACGGCCATTTTCATCCATCTGGCAACGTACGGTCACCGGTTCTCGCATGCCTTCTCCTCTCGAAAAAACACTGTCAGACATTGACGTTCAACGGCTGTTCGTCATGTCGTCAAATGACTGCTGCAAGTCGCTCTCTGCCTGTTTTTTTCGTCCCTGAATTTTATCGTCGGCAGCCGGATTTACCCCCGCCAGTTTCTGCTCGTAGACACCGCAGAGATTGCGGTAGTAGAGCAGATCTTTTTTCATTTCCCAGAACTGTTCATTGACCCGCAAAAGGTCAGCCTCAGCCTCTTCCGTTCTGGCCTCGGCTGACGTCAGCGCCGCTTCGGCGGCGGATTCTGCCGCCTGCGCCTGGCGCATGGCATCAACGGCGTTCAAAAGCGATAGGACCGTTGTCGTCAGCTGATTCACGCCGGGATATCGCTTTGATGCAAGCTGCACCAGCTCGTCGGCAATGGCTGCGGTTTCACGCACGTACTGCTCGTCCTCGCCGGCCTGCAGATGGTAGGTCATTGTGCCGATTTTCACCGTTATCGTTTCAGCCATGATTCCCCCCGCTTGATTGATCGCAACCCCTGCGGCGCAGGGCCGTCCAAAAAAGTATACCGAACGCCCGGCGCGAATTCAATGAACGTCCCTTGAATACAGGAACAGCCGGTAAATCGTGTCCGGCGACAGTGTCTCCGCGCGGTCCGCCGGCTTCACTCCCAATGTCTCGAAATATGCGGCGGCGTCATGACCGAACTCGCGTTTCCAGATACTCGCGATTGTTTTTCGCCGGGTTTTAAACAAGCGTTTGAGAAAGCCGCCAAAGGCAAGCATGTCATCCGTTTTGTCGGGCGGTCGATCCTGTCGCCGTTCCAGGTGAAGCAGGGCACTGGCAACATGCGGCGGCGGCAGAAAGGCCGCGGCTGGAACGAGAAAACGAATGGCGGCCTCGCCATACCGGCGGATGAGAACGGAAAGCGGCCCGTATGCCTTGCTCCCCGGACTGCTGATCAGCCGTCGCGCAGCTTCCGTCTGGATCAGAAAGGTATGGCTTGCCGCATACGGCAGCTCGATGAGACATTTCTCAATCAGTTCCGTTGTGATGTAATACGGAAGATTTCCGATCGTCCTTGACACCCCCTCGTCCGGCAGCACCTCGGTGAAGGACATCGCTCGCGCATCCCCGGCCGCCACTCGCAGGGCGGGTGTCTCCAGTTCCGCCAGAAGCGGCAGAAAACGCGTGTCTCTTTCTATCGTCGTGACCCGGGCACCGGCACGAAGCAAACAGGCTGTCAGCTGACCGGGCCCGGCACCGATTTCCAGAACACCGTCACCTGACTGAACGCCGGATGTCAGAACGATACGTTCCAGAATACTTTCGTCAGTCAGAAAGTGCTGTCCCAACAAACGATTCGGCTCGATGCCCAAGGCGTCGAGCCGAATCTGCAAAGATCGTCTAAGCGTACTCACCCCTAGGGCGTGGAAATGATGAACATTCGCTGCATCGCCCAGCCGTAATACCGGACGTAGCTTGACTCACCGGCGTTATAGCAAAGGTCGACCTGCGTTTTGGATGACAGCGTGCCGCGGTCGGCAAGTACGGCGAGGCCGTATCCTTCAACGAAAACCACCGTGCCGAAAGGCAAACCGCCGTAGGCCGGAAGTTTCATCGCAATCAGTCCGCGCTGAGCCGGAATGCCGCTCGCTGTGCTGCGATTTCTCGGCGGGGTTTCACCCATCGCCACCGAGACGGCCAGGCCGTCGTAGTGGGTCATGCCGTAAGATGCCACCGACTGATACGCAAGCGTCAAACCGTCAACCGTAATCGTATTGTTGCCGTTTACCGTAAAGGAGCTGTAGTGCTTGTCGCCGTTCGCCCGGATATACGGACGAATCTGCTCAAGATTGTGCACGGCCGCGGAGGCACTGCCCGGTCGCGCAAAGGAAAGTCCGCTTGCAGGCGGTGTCGTCGGCGCTGCGGTCGGCGGAGACGTGGGCGCCGATGTCGGCGGGGATGTTGGCGCTGCAGGTTTCGTATCACTGAGAAGCGTATTGTAAATATAGCCGATCTGGCCGGATGACAGGGAGATGCGGGACCATTCGCTGCCAACCCCCGTCACATAGACACTCGATCCCTGCGGCAGGCTGGTCAGCACATTGGCAGACGTGGATGCGGCGGCACGCACATTTGCCGTACCGGCCGTGATGTACTGCACTTTGTCAGCGGGTGCAAACTGAGGCGGCGCCGTCGTCGGCGGGCTGGTCGGCGCTGATGTTGGCGCACTGGTTGGCGCTGCTGTCGGCGGGCTCGTCGGAGCAGCCGTCGGCGGTGCAGTCGCTGCCGGCGCGGCGGAAAGCAATGATGTGACCACATAGCCCGTTCGGCCGTCATTTAGCCTGACACGGGACCATTCCGGACCGACGGCAATTTCCGTCAGCGACGAGCCAACCGGCAGTGAAGTCAGCAGTGTGCTGTAAACCGAATCGCTCTGCCGCACATTCACGACGCCCTGCACAATGTAGCGCGTTCGGTTCACGGCCTGATAGCCAGCGGTCGGTTTAGCCGTCGGAGCAGCCGTTGCCGCCTGCGTCGGTGCAGCCGTCGCCTGCACGGTCAATGCAGCCAGGAGCGGCGATGAAACGTAGCCTTCAATCCCGTTTGCATCACGGACGCGGGACCACGTGCCGTTGCTGCTGATTTCAAAGACCTGTTCGCCGGCCCACAATTCTCGGTGTGCGGATGCGAAGACGTTCGGTTCACGGCGGAATTGACTGACGACCGTCGTCTGGCGATAACGTCCCGTTGCTGCGAAAGCCGCATTCGTTTCTGCCGGCTTGGTGTCGGAAACAGGAACAAGGTCCGTTTCTGCCGTCACCGCATCCTCACCTGACAGTCGTCTCGAAAGATAAACATCCTCGTCGAAGTAATAGACAGGCTCACGATGCCTCTCATCACTGTCAGTTGTGTTGGCCGGGGTCTCATCGTCGTCTTTCGTCTCGT
Organism: Clostridiaceae bacterium; assembly: GCA_012838355.1. Classification (GTDB taxonomy): domain Bacteria; phylum Bacillota; class Clostridia; order Saccharofermentanales; family DTU023; genus DUPJ01. The sequence continues at coordinate 45,429 of DUPJ01000092.1, read as the reverse complement.
CGGCCGCTGCCGGAGTGTCGGTCGCCTCCGTCGCAGCTGCCGTAACAGCCGGTGCTTCAACTCGCTCGAACACGGGATCGTTTTTCAGCTGACGGTTTTGCACCGTGCGGATCAGAAAAAGGGTACCGAAAACAAGAATCAGCAGAAGCGAAGTGAAGCCGAAAAAAAGCGGGGCATTTAATCTAAATCGTTTTTTCATCATATTTCTCTGTGCAGACAACAAAATAGGGGGCTGATATGCTCTCCCCTCGTCTACGAGTGCATTATCTTAAATCTCGCCGCCCGTGTCAAACTTGGTGCTCGCGAGATCGGCTGCCAATTCTGCCGACTGTTTCATAAAGTGGAGCAGCTCGCTGCCGTGCAGATCGTTTTGACCGAGCCTTGCCAGGTCATAAAGATAAGCGGCGACATGAAACCCCGTGTCCGGTTCATCGTTTGCATTCTGGATCGCTTCCCGCGCCAGGGCATCGATGAGTGCGCTATCTTCGTTAATCACAAGTGTACGTTCGCGCTTGAACAGATCGTCACCAAGGCCAGACTGCCCCATGCGCTCCAGCTGTTTTTGCATTTCTGTCATGCGTCTCGACTGTTCCGACTCTTCGATCATGGCGGGCAGTCCGTCATTTCCGAGCGAAACCAGACGGAGTTTCAGCGTATCGTCCTTTGCAACCTGACGGAATTTTTTCTCCAGCAGATCGCGTTTCTCCTCCTGACCTTCGGTGGTTTTTCCAAGCTCGGCGTCAACGCGGACAAATCGCTTTTTGCCTTCGGATTTGTATTCAAGGAACGACATGAACTGATTGTCGATCTCGTGATCCATCACGTAAACGGGCAGATCCTTTTGCCGCACAACATCGACGTATGCGGCGAGCTGGTTTTGCCCCGGCGTGTAATAAATATCACCGTCGGTCAGTTCATCCATTTTTGCATAACGTCCGTCAATCGTTTCAAAAATCAGGGCGGGAGTCACGCGTTCTGCAAATGCGTCTTCTTTCATCATGCCGTACTTGACGAAGAGGGCAATATCCTTCCAATAGGAAGCGTATGTCTCAAAATCGTCTTTTGCCAGACTGACCAGTTTGTCGGCCACCTTCCGGATGATATGACCGGACAGCTTATTGACGTACGTATCATTTTGCAGAAAACTGCGCGACACGTTCAGAGGCAGATCAGGAGCGTCAAGCGTACCGCGCAGGAGAAAGAGAAAATCCGGAATAATTTCCTTGATATTGTCAGCCACGAATACCTGGTTGTAGTAAATCTTTATCCGCCCTTCCAGCGACTCGTACATGTTGTCGGTTCGCGGGAAGTACAAAATGCCCTGCAAACGGAACGGATAGTCCATGTTCAGGTGAATCCAGAACAGCGGATCACGCATGTCGCCGAATACCTTTTTGTAAAATGCCTTGTATTCGTCATCCGAAATCTGTGACGGCGATTTCTTCCAAAGCGGATTCACGTCGTTCACCAGATTTCTGGCCGGTTCGCTCTCCCCCTCCGCAGCAGCCGTATCCACGAAATAGATGGGCCATGACATGAAACCGACGTACTTGGTCAGGATGCGCTGCAGCGAATGTGTATCAAACTGTTTCCTGGCTTCATCGTTCAGCGTGAGAATGATCGACGATCCGCGTGTGTTCTTTTCTGTCGCCCCCATCTCGTAATCGATGCCATCCTCGCTTTGCCAGTAAGCTGCCGGCTCGTTCGCATAGGATTTGCTTTCGATGCGCACCCGATCCGCCACCATGAAGGCTGAATAAAAGCCAAGACCGAAATGGCCGATAAACGCGCCGCCGTCGGCGCCCTCCTCCTTGAATCGCTCGGCAAAATCAACCATGCCCGAATAGGCGATCTGGTTAATGTATTTCTCGATTTCCGCCATTGTCATGCCGATGCCGTTGTCTGAAATGGTCAGCGTACCCGCGTCTTTGTCAAAGACAATGTCGATCGCAAGTTCAGTCTCGTCGTCATCCGCCTGTCCCATCAGGCGCAAACGACTCAGTTTCGACAGTGCATCGGCTGCATTGGAGACAAGCTCACGCAGAAAAATATCCTTATCCGAGTAAAGCCACTGACGAATGATGGGAAAAATATTCTCTGTCGTGACGCCTACCTGTCCTTTTTTTATGTCCATTCCTTATCCTCCTGCCGCCTGCGGCCGCTTTATAATCATCTGGTAGCGTATCGATTTGCGGCAAAATATTCAAGTTTTAACCGCCGGATTCTGTCAAGGCGGTAACACGCTGACGGTCGCCTTCAGTCTGACGCGTTATACTTATGCAATGAATCTGCAAGCCGTGCGAGGTATTTATGAATAAGAAAACTGACAGTCAGCAGAACCGGCAGGGCACGGGGCAAAAACGAAAAAGACGCGCCGTCAGCTGGTTTTTGAACATCCTGATCGCCGTGCTGATCATCTCCGGAGTCTTTTTCCTTGCCAGGCCCCGTGTCATAAATTATCTCAGCGACCAGAAAACGGAGGAAGTTCTGAGTCTCGTTGAAAACTTTGAAGAACCTTCGGTGACTGTGGTTATCGGCAGAGATGAATACCGGGTTGCCGGCGAGGAACTGGAACAGCTCGTATTTGAGGAAGAACTGCAGCCCGGCGAGACTGAGGCGAACGAGACAGGCGAGGCCGACGAGGATGATGCGATCCGGCCAGCTGAGATCGTCAATCTGTATGCTACCCTGCAGATTCCGAAGATTGACCTGACGATTCCCGTGGCAAATGAAGCGACACTTTATGCCATACGTCTGGCGGTCGGTCATTGGAGTCCCGGACAGCGCTTTGGAGAGCAGGGCAATGCCGTCATTTTCGGCCATTACATGCAAGATTACGGGCGCCACTTCAACCGTCTGAACGAAGTCATCCAGGGCGATCAGCTGATCGTAACCACATATGATGCCGTTTATGTCTACCAGGTCGATCGCCAGCTTATCATCTATCCGCAGGACCTGCTCGCATCAATTACTGCGCCGACAACCGACGCCAGACTGATTCTCGTGACCTGCACGCCGACAGCTGAGCAGCGATTGCTCATCTACAGCCATCTGGTTGAGGTCATACCTGTTACCCGCTAATGCGTGCGAAGCAGACTCGCAATGAAAAAGAGGGGCGTTCCAATGGGCTTGTTTCCCGAAACGTCCCTCCTTTTATGCTTGCCGTATTAACCGTCAGCCTTCGCCCATCAGATCGTCCAGCGACAAGTCTTCAAGCACTTCCCGCAGGATAGCGGCTTCCTCACGGCTCAGCGTAATGCCTTTGCCCGTTCTGGCATGGTCCGGCGCCCAGTCGCGAATGTCCAGTTTCGGTTTGTTGTTGTTCCAGCTCACAAGATTCAATTCACGGTTCCAGCCGGATTTACTCGACGAGAGCACCGCGATCTCCTTGATAATTTCGAATTTAATTTCAGCCATAAACCTCTCCTTGTTGCTCTGCCGCGTATTGTGACAAGACCGATCGGGATTGTCAACTTGCGACGATCGGCGTTTTCTCAACTTTCCATATGCCGCTGGCATACTCGCCGATAGTACGGTCCGACGAGAATCGCCCCGAACGGCAAATATTTACCCAGCACTTCTCTGCCCACTCGATCGGATATCTATAAGCGGCATGCGCCTCTCGCCGACGGTCCCGGTAGGCTTCAAAATCGCCAAGTACGTAGAACGGATCGGCCCCTTCCCAGCTGGACCCGGCGATCAGGCTGTTGTACAGATCTGAGAACATATTCGTGTTGTTGTCTGCAAACGTACCGTTCACGAGTGAGTCGACTGCCCGCTTCAGGCCGCTGACATTCTGGTACTGCCACTGGGAGTTGTAATAGTTTTGCGTGGCGGGGAATTCGTCTATGGTCGGACCGAACATAAAGCTGTTTTCTTCGCCCACTTCTTCCAGAATTTCAATATTGGCGCCGTCGTACGTGCCAAGCGTAAGCGCACCGTTCATCATGAACTTCATATTGCCCGTGCCGGAAGCTTCTTTGCCAACCGTGGATATTTGCTCTGAAATATCGGAGGCGGGAAATATCTGTTCAGCCAGGGAAACCGTGTAGTTTTGCAGAAAGACAACCTTCATCTTGTCGTTCATGTCCGAGTCTTCATTGACAAGCTTGGCGACCTCCGAAATAAACTTGATCACCGCTTTTGCCTTGAAATAGCCGGGGGCTGCTTTGGCCGCAAAAATGTAAGCGACCGGCGTGACACCGTTTTGCTGAGGCTTCTCCTTCAGGCGGTAATACTGATCCAGGATCAGGAAAGCGTTCATCAGCTGGCGCTTGTATTCGTGGAGACGCTTCACCTGAACATCAAAAAGGAAACTGCTGTCCACTTTTATCCCGGTATTTTGCAAAATCGTCCGCGTAAGATCCTCTTTGTTCTGCGACTTGATCTCGAGAAGACGCCGCATGATATGACTGTCGTCTTTGAAGCGTTCCAGTTCAGCCAGCCGGTCGAGATCCGTCACCCAGGCATCCGAACCGGAAAGTTCAGTGAGCAGACGGGACAGGCGGGGATTGCTCTGGTAGAGCCAGCGGCGCGGCGTGACGCCGTTCGTCTTGTTGTTGAAACGCGTCGGATAGACACGATAGAAATCATTGAATACGGTCGACTTCAGCAGGTTCGTATGGATCGACGCGACACCATTGATCGAATAGGACGCATATATGGCTAGCATCGCCATGTGAACCTTGCCGTCGTGTATTGGTGACAGCTCCTGGATTTTCTCCTGAGTAAAGCCAAACTGCAGCGCTTCCGTCTCAAACTGCTGATCGATCAGCTCGATAATCTGATAGATGCGCGGAAAAAGGAACTGAAAAATGCCGATATCCCATTTTTCCAATGCTTCATGCAGAATCGTGTGGTTCGTGAAGGCAAATGTCTGTGAGACGATCTGCCATGCTTCATCCCAGCTCTGCCGATATTCGTCAAGCAAAAGACGCATCAGTTCGGGAATCGCCAGCACGGGATGCGTATCGTTCAGCTGGATGCTGTTCAGGCGGGCAAACTGTGTGAAATCCTGGCCGTGCACCGCGGTGAACTGCTTCAGTATAGTCTGCAGCGATGCCGAGACAAAAAAGTACTGCTGCCGGACGCGCAATACTTTGCCGTCATACGATGTATCGTTCGGATAAAGAACGCGGCATATATCGAGCACTCTGTTGCGCGAAATCATGGCATCATCAAAACGCTGCGAATTGAACAGATTGAAGTCGAATTCCTGAGCTGGCTCAGCCTTCCAAAGGCGAAGCACGTTCACGTTGTCTGTACCGAATCCGGTGATCGGCATGTCGAACGGCACGGCAAACACTTTGAAGTCATGAAAATCGACCAGCACTTTGTCTTCACGGCGCGGCACGACGAAAGGATAGCCGTCTTCCATCCAGGCATCCGGATATTCCTTTTGGAATCCGTTTTCAATTTTTTGCTTGAAGAGACCGTAACGGTACAAAATGCCGTAGCCCGTCACCGGATATTCGGCCGTCGCGCAGCTGTCGAGAAAACAGGCTGCAAGCCGGCCAAGACCGCCGTTGCCTAGGCCTGGATCAGTCTCTTGTTCCAGCAACTCGGCCAGATCGACGTCTCTTTCGGCAAGCAGATCACGTACCTCGTCATAGATGCCGAGGTTAACCAGATTATTTCGGAGTGAGCGTCCGACGAGGAACTCCGCACTGAAATAATGTGCCTGCCGCACCTGGCTGTAGCGGTCACGTGTTGCCTCCCAGCGTGCACCGAGTTCCTGGACAGTAACCTTGGAAAGAACTGCCCATAATTCCTTTTCACTTACGGTTTCGAGCGTCTTGCCGTATTCGGCAAACGCACATGCGCGCAAATAATTCTCAAACTGCTGTTTGTCAAAAGACATATACTCTTCTCCCAGCCCCGTTGATTCACGGCGGCAAACATAGCCACGCCATTATAGGGAACGAATCGGCCCGACGCAAATCAACCGGGAGAAATGGTGATTGGCCGCAGCGGTTCAATCTCCTTTGGCGTGACACCGAAGTATTCACAGAAAACGTAATACGCCACGTCAGAGATCAGATCGCCGTAGCTGGAATCTTCAACCATGCAGGCAATCGCAATTTCGGGATCATTTGCCGGCGCGAAGGCCACAAATACAGCATTCAGCGTCGCACTGTCACCGTAGCCGATTTCAGCTGTTCCCGTTTTGGCAGCCACTGACACGGGAAAATCATTGAAAAGCTTGGCTGTGCGTCCATTGCCGCTTGACGTCAGATTGACCATGCCGGCGCGGATGGCGTCGAGATTGATCTGTTCAAATCCGAGCGGCTGCCGTTCGATCTGCTCTTCTCTCACCGTGACGCCGTTTGAATCAATAATTTCCGATATGACGTGGGGGCGAACGAGGAAATTGGTGCCGAGCGCCGAGACGCCTCTGGCCAGCTGGAGCATGGTATAACTGTTGTCGAACTGGCCGATGGATGTCTGACACGTGTCAGCCTGAAACCAGTGCTTGTCCTCGGGCAGACTGCGCAAAAGCGCCTTCATTTCCCGGCTGGGACGGATGCCGGCGACTTCGCCCGGCAGATCAATGCCGGAAAGTTCGCCCAGTCCGACTATTTTGGCGTAGCGCGAAATATTGTCGATACCCGTCGCCATGCCCATGTGATAGAAATACATGTTGCATGACGTCGTCAATCCCTGGGTCAAATTCAAAGCACCGTGCCCGGACGTCGGTCTCTGCAGGCAGCTCCATACCCAGCCGCCGATATCTTCCGTGCCGACGCAGTTGTAATACGTATCGTAGACGGATGTTGAGCCGGATTCCAGCGACGCCAGGGCCGTGAATACCTTAAATGTGGATGCGGGGGCATAGTTTTCCGAGATGGCCCGATTCAGCATCGGCTTCGTCTCATTGTCTGTCAGATAATCGTTGACGCGCTCCGCCGCACTCGGATCAACCGACTGATTGACAAAGTCCGACACTTTATAATCCGGCAGGCTGCCGATCGCATAAATCCCCCCCGTTTGCGGATTCATCACGACATATGAGCCGCTCTTTGCCGTGATCGGCTTTTCCAGCGGCAGTGCTCGCAGCAATTCCATCTGCCGGCCAAGCGATTCAACGGCCACGCGCTGAATGTCAATATCGAGCGTCAGGCGCGTTTCCGCCCCGTGCTGCGGCAGACGACCGCCCTCAAGCGGCATCTGTGTTTCATCATCGACAAAAACCAGGTACGGGCGGATGCCGTCAATGCCGCGCAGGTAGCGTTCGGCACTCAGCTCGATGCCCGATTTGCCGACCATCGCATCGATCCGGTAATCGAACCGCTTCAATTGCTCGTACTCACCGGACGTGATGGCCCCGATGTAACCGATCGCGTGTCCGGCATAGTCTGCATAGGCACTGTATCGGCGCGCATAATGATTTTCCATGATTACTCCGGGAAAACGGTACGACTGATCGTTGATGATTTCCTCAACGCGGCTGCTGATATCGTCGACAATAAGGATTGGATTACCGGTGCGGTAGAGCCAGTTATTCTCCAAAAGCGTATAGCGCAAAGCCATGATGCGATATGCCTCGCGGTCTGTGTAACGCCGTGAACCGCCGGCTTGCCGGTCCTCGATGCTGAAGAAGTCGTACAGCAGAAAATCAAAGAATTCGGCAGGATTCATTTTCACGGTTTGCTGCTGACGGAGAACTGTCGTTTTCTCGGGATCGATCAGCGCGAACAGATCCCGGTTCGTCTGCCAGGTGCGAATGTCGTCTGCCTCCCGCTTGAAGACAAAGGATGTCTCGGCCCCTTCCGCTTGACTCCCGCTCGAGATGTCGAAGTAGTTCGCCAGATTGCCCCGATAGACGATTCCGTCTTCAAGCAGCAAGTCCGACAGATCGAGAAGCATGCGGTCGAGGCGGACAGTGGTGATGCCGGAATCAGCCACGTAAAGTGCCCTGGTCTGTTCGGAAAACGCAAGCGGGACCCCGTTCACATCGACAATGTCGCCGCGCGCGGCCGGCACCGTCATCTGACGGCGCTTGCCTACCGACTCAATCACGCCGCTGACCTGATCGTCCCCCAGCTGCAGCTGTGCCGTGCGTCCGAGGATCAGCAGCAGCATCGCGACAATGAGGACAAGCAGAATATAAAACCGGCCGTGTCCTTCCTGCTGTTTTGGTTTTTTATCCTTTTTATCGACTTTATTAAGTGAGGTCGAAGACGTCATGTTCTACTCCTCCGGCTTTCCCGTAGCTCAAGTCAGACTGTTTCTTACGCTTTTTCAATGGTAGCAAAAAGAAGAGAGCGAGCACAAAAGCGCCGGCCGCCGCATTGACGAGAAGCCGCATCGGCAGCTGGCTCAGGGCTCTCGACCAAATCACCTGCGGATCGTGTGGTATCGACTGTGACATTGGCCATAAAACAGTGAGTACGGTCATAACTGCCGTGTGAAATACGGTCGCTGCCGGCACGGCAACAGCCGAAAACAAGAATCGAAATCGTCGGTCAGCGTGATTCAGAAGCGATGCGGCCAGGCCGATATACATGCCGATCAGCATGCCGGGACCAAGCAGGCGGCCGGCCAGAAAGTCGCGAAAAAAGCCGGCGGCAAGGCCGACTCGGAAGCCGTAGTGCCGGCCGAACCAGATGCCGCCCAAAACAGGGAGCATCAGGAGCAGATCCGGTATCCGATATGGCGTGTGAATAAGATGTGACAAGAGACTTTGCAAAAGTGAAGCGAGCACAAGGTAGATGATCGTGACTATAGTTACGCGGCGTCCGGACATAAGACTATTCCCCGACAAGGACAAAGACCGCGGTCAGGCGATCAAAGGACGTGGCCGGCACAACGGTTGCTTCCAGACTCCGGCTGTCGTCAGCCAAGCGAATTTCCGTGATGGTCCCGATCGGCAGTCCTTCCGGAAACACACCGCCCGCTCCGCTCGTAACGATACGGTCACCGACTGAGATACCGGCATCGAGCGGGATGCGGTCGGCATAGACAAGATTGTCGTCTTTCAGCGAAATATCGCCGCGGATGCGAAGTGCCACGCCGTGACTCCCCTGCATCCGTGCGCCGGCGACAAAACCTTCATGCACGATCGGCAACACTTTTGCTGAATCGAGATCGGATGCCAGCACCCTGCCGACCAGGTTGGAGTTTGCGTCAACGACCGCGTATGAGCGTTCAGCATCGATAATCAGGCCGTCCTTTTGTCCCAGATTGATCCTGAATACGTCGTACCACTCGCCGATCGCACGATTCATGATATAGCCGCCCCTGACTTCCATGTCCGGAAACAGCGAGATGAGACCGAGGGCATCCTTCAGCTCTTCAAACTGCTTGGCAGCATCTTCGCTCTGAGCAAGCTCGTTTTGCAAACGTGCATTCTCAGCTCGCAGCGCCTCATTTTCGTTGCGGATCCGGTCACTTTCCGTGAGCGTGGAGAGCCATCCGCTGACCGCATGCGTGACTTCCTGCCCCAGCCGAACAATCGGATTGAAGACGCGCCCCAGTGGCGACGTCAGATGCATCAGCGGGCTGTTCGGCACCAGCGTCAGCACGATGAGGGCGATCAGCGCGAGCGTCGTAATCACAATAACAAAGATTTTTATGCGGGGTTTTTCCGCCATCAGAGATCCTCGCAGGGCGTCCGGTTGACGCGATTTGGCGGTCATAATCGAAAGGCCGCACCGCTCATTTTACCCGTTTACGCGTGATTTGACTAGAAAGCCGGGCCGCTCACAGGCGGGCAGCGTTCCCTACAGGTGCCCCTGCTGTTTCAGACTGACAAAACGCCCTCTCGCAATGACAAGATGATCCAGCACCGTGATGCCCATCATCCGGCCGATATTGTCAAAGACCCGGGTTGCGTCGATATCGGTTTTGCTCGGTTCGGCATCACCGCTCGGATGATTATGCGCCAGCATAATCGCTGCCGCATTGGCTTTGAGCGCAAGACGGAAGACGTCCCGCGGAAATACAACTGCTGCCGATAATCCCCCGGCCGACACCAGTTCGCTCCGGATCAGGCGATGACGTGCATCCAGCAGCAGCACGTGAAACTCCTCACGCTCCAGATCGGCCATAAAAGGTGACAAGATGCGGACTGCATCATCCGGCGATTTTATCGGTTCGCCGCGTTTGGGCGGGCGCGTGCGCTCAAGGCGGCGCCCCACTTCAACGGCTGCCTTCAGTACGATCGATTTGACGCGGCCGATGCCGCTGTAACGCTGCAGCTCCTCAAGCGAAGCTGTGTTCAGAATCATCAGGCCGGCATCGTTCGCCAGCAGCGAGCGGGCCAGATCGAGCGAATTTTTGCCCGCAATACCGCTTTTCAAAAGAATGGCAACCAGTTCCGCGTCCGACAGATGCGCGGCACCGCGCCATTCAAGTTTCTCGTAAGGACGGTCATCCTCCGACAATTCCTTCATAATCAAAGGGCTGTCCTGACGGTCCGTCATGCAGCCTCGCACGCATAGGCAACCAGCAGGAAAAGTGCCGTCTTATCATCGATGGTGCCGCGCCGGATATTCGTATCATAGTCAAATCCCTTGCTGTGAATGGCATACAGCTGGCTGTCCGAAAAGCGTCTCGCCTGAGCTGCTATCTTTCGCGCCACAAATGAGGGCACCTTGAGTGTGTCTTTGATCAGATTCGGATCGCCTGTCTCCCTTGCGACCATCAGCTGTCGAATCTGGCGCAGAATCATGAAGGAAATCTTCGGTACGGCTTCACGCTGGTTCAGGAGTTCGTCAATTATCGCAAAGGCGATGCCGGCCTGCTTCTGCGACACCGCATCCATCAGATCGAAAATTCGCACGGACAGCGGTGCCGGAATCAGAAGATCCATGGCGGTCTCGCCAATGGCCGTCTCCCCTTCATGCTGCGCATAGAGCATCAGCCGCTGCAGCGCATCGGCCAGTGCATACATATCGCTGTCCATGCGTTCGATCAATCGGCTTGCGGCCTGCCGTGACAGCTGCATGCCCGCCGCTTTGGCCAGTCGCGCGAGCCAGATCGAAAGATCTGCCGCTGTCTGCTTTGAAAGCGTCATAAAAGCGCCGCCCGCCGCCATTACCTGTTCGCGACGTTTTTTTGCCGCACCGCTTTTCAGCACCTTGGCTTCAATCAGCATGAGACAGGAAAAATCCGGCAGTACCGAAAGGTCGATGTGATCAGCGCTGCCGGTATTGGCAAACAAGTCACTCTGCCTGACGATGACAAGTTTCTTTTCCGAAAGCAGCGGGGGTGTATGCAGTGCGTCCTGCACTGCATCCGCTTTGAATGTGTCAAAAACAGACAGATCAAAATCGGTCGCCTGAGGATTGATCAGCGCATCGATCAGCTTATTTTTCACCTGATCGATCAGGTAGCGCTCATCGCCTGCCAGCACGTAAACCGGTCGCGCTCGGCCGGCCTGCAATTCTTTTGTCAGCGTTCTTATGGTGATGTCGTGTGTTGTCTCAGCCATGTATCTGCATCCACTTTCCTGCCGTCTGTTCTTAATCTTATCGCACCGGCGTGATCTGTGCGACAGACTTGGCTGCCGACAGCGGCCAGATTCGACAAAACGTCCGGTGACGGGTGTCCATATGTATTGAATCCGACCGAAATCACGGAAAGCTCGGGACGAACTGCACGCACAAATGGCAAGCCAGTCGTGAAGCGCGATCCGTGATGAGCCACTTTCAGAACCGTGACCGGCTGCAGTTCGAGTGCCAGCATGGCAGCTTCCACCTCAGGCGTCGCATCACCGGTAAACAGCATCGTCACATGCGAAAATGCGAGACTGAGCTGCAGCGACCGGTCGTTGGGATCGTCCCCCTCGGGAAAAACTGGCAAAACTGTCATCACTGCCTGATTTTCCTGCACAATGTCCCCGGGCATCAGCTGCAAAACCGGCACGCAATGATTCTCAGCTGCATTCAGCAGTTCCTGCGACAAATCGGCTTCCTTATAAGGGCTCGGGTCGGCCGGTTCCTCCTTATCCGCGCGTCCTTCCAATCCGCTCAGCGCAATTTGCCGGATTTTGCCAAGTTCGAGCAAATCCAGCACACCGCCGGCATGGTCACTGTGGCCGTGGCTGACAATGGCCAGATCGATCTCCGAAATGCCCTGTGCTTTCATGAACGGCCAAATAGTTTTATATCCGTGCGATCGCTCGCCACCGTCAAGCAGCCAGGTCGTTCCGTTCCTGAAATGGATGACGGCGGCATCGCCCTGTCCCACATCGAGAAACCAGACGGTCAGGGGCGGTGCCGTTATCCTTCTCAGTGCCGGTGCCGCGAATGTGAGCACCACGGCAAGCAAAACAGTCAGCACGAGCGGCCCCACTCGCTGATGCCGAATTCGCCACTGATTGACGCGGGCGGCGCTGTACCCGGCAAACAAAGCGAAAAGCAGAAAGGCGAATATGCTCACGTATCCAGGCAGCCACAAGCGGCCGGGATGCACCGTCACGTTCACAACCGCCTCGAAAATCGCCGTCAAAAGTGAAAGCGGCGGCTCAATGATCCAGGCAAAAATCGGCGCTATCCCGAGCAAGGCGAGCAGCGGCAGGCAGGTCACGGTAAGGAGCGCGAGAACCGTCATACTCTGAGCCGCAAACGAGACGGCCACATTCAACACGATGGAAATTGGGGTTACCACTTCATTTTTGGCCATGAGCAGAGGCAGAACGGCTGCCTGTGCCACGGTGGTAACCGCAAGTGCCCCGACCAGGCGGTTTGGCAGCCAGGGCAGGACGCTGTGAAGGTATTGTCTGAACGGACCCGCCAACAGATGTATTGCCGCCGCAGCCAGTATGCTCAGCCAAAATCCCGTCTGCAGCAGCCGATACGGAAATGCAATAAGCATCAGGAGAACAGCACCGGAAACCGTTTCCAGCGCACCGATGTATCTTCCGGATACCCCGGCGGCCATGCCGATCTGGCGCATCATCACAGCCCGCGTCACGCCGCTGCGGCCGCCGGCCAGAAAATAGATCCAGATCATGAGCACGGTTTGCAGCAGCAGCCGCCGGTTTCGGGCGGCACGGCGCATCCGTTTCGCTGCAAGAGGTGCCAGGAGAAAGCCGACATGCATGCCGGACACAGAGGTCAGATGACTGAGAGACAGCTGCGACAGCCGACCTGCCTGAAGATCGTCGAGTGCACGGCCGCTGCCGCCGCTGAATGCGGTCACCCACCCGGCCAGCGATTCCGGCAGTGCATCCGAAACCGTGCCGAAGATATGCCGCCTTGCCGACCAGAGGCCAAAGCGAAGCCGGGCCACCGCGCTGCCAGCGGGAACGGGTGAGTCAGATGCGCGCAGCCGGACAGTGCCGACCGCACCGAGGCTTAGTACCCAGCGCGCTTCATTAAAACCGCCGGGATTGCGGGCCTGCTGACCGGCCGATGCGGGGCCTTTGACTGTCATCGCATAGCCGGCCTTCAGCTGATTGCTCCGGCCGTACACGACGAGGCGGCGGCCGTCCGGCAAAACGGCGACGGCATAGGTATAGTCTTTGGCATCGGCGGTGACCGGCGCCCCCTCCACAATCTCCAGCCGCAGCTGCTGCGGCAGCGGTGCCTGCACAAAATGGCCGCGAAGCGCAAAGGACAAGATCAAGAGGAGGATGACCGCCGCGTGCATCATTTTTGCCGGCGCGATGAGAAAGATCACGGCAGACAGGACAAACAAAACTGCAGTGACAGTAGGAGCAGCAGCCAAAAGTCCCGTTCCGGTCAAGATGCATTGCAAAGCCAGAAGAAGCAGCGGCCGCCGGGACAGCGACCTCACCATATCGTTCGCCATGAACCCAGCGTATTCGCAGTTTTGGCTGTGACCGCCGAATTCGAACGCCGAAAACAGCCGGCAAAGGCTAATCGGTTACGGCAGCCTGCAAATCAAAATGTGCGGCAATCGCATCGCGCAATTCACGGATTCCCGTCCGCTTTTCAGCCGAAACGGCAAGCAGCCGGCTGTCTTGAAGACGGTACATCTCCCGAAGCCGGTTCAATTGCTGCTGCATAGCCTGACGGCTGCTCTTGTCTGCCTTCGTCAGAATCGGCAGAAACAAAAGACCGGCTTCAGTCAGATACGACAGCATGTGCAGATCCAGCGCGGTAGGCTCATGCCGGCTGTCGAGCAGGAACAAGGTGAGGTCCGGGCGGCGGCTCATGACGAACGCTTCAGTCCGACTTGAAAAGACCTGCTGTTCTTTTTTGCCGGCTCTCGCGTACCCGTAACCCGGGAGATCAACAAGCGTGAAACAGTCATCCACGTTGAACAGAAGAACAAGTCGCGTTTTGCCGGGCGTCTGCGAGACGCGCGCGTGCTTTTGCCCGGTCAGCACATTCAGCAGACTCGATTTTCCGACATTGGACTTGCCTGCGATCATGATGAGCGGCTTATCGTCAGTTGGCACCTGATTCGGGTCCGCAAACGATCCGATGAATTGTGTGTTCCTGAAATTAACGTGTGTCTTCATTTTCAAAAGATCCTGTCGCGCTTTCTTTGCTATAATATAAGTGGATTTACTGATGGGGGACTCGCCATTGCAAGACCGAACTCAATCGAACCGCTACGGCTCATTTGGTCAACTCGCAGACGACTACCTGGCGCCGAGAGCGCCGGTTGCCGTGATTGACACTCAAGTCGATCCGATATTCTCGGATCAAATCAATTATCACATGCGAAATCTGAGGGCGCAACACGTGCGCCAGAACCCGCAGCTGGATCTTCTTCCAGGCTATTTTCGCGCCGATTACCGGATCAGAGCCGATCTGACGCGCTTTGATACGGGTGAAGGTCGAGCGGCCGTGCTGGAGACTGTGCGCGGGCACGACCTTTTCATCATCACCGATGTGCTGAATTACGGACAGTACTACACGCGCTTCAATCAGATGGTGTCAAAAGCGCCGGATGAGCACTTTGCCGATCTCGTCAGACTGATTCAAACGACAAGATCTGCGGCCACCCGCATCAACGTCATCATGCCGTATCTCTACGAGGGCAGACGCTACCGCCGTACAGGCCGCGAATCCCTCGACTGCGGCACAATGCTGAAGATTCTCTTCTCCATGCAGATCAACAATTTCATTACCTTTGACGCACACGACAGCCGGGTGGCCAATGCCGTCCCGCGAAACAATTTCGAAACGTTTCCCATATCCTATGAAATCGTGGACGGGCTGCTCACCCGCTTTCCCGACATAAAAGTCGATACGGACCATCTGATGATCGTGTCGCCGGACGAAATGTCGATTTCGCGGGCGATTTTTTATGCCTCGACGCTGCGTGTGCCGCTCGGCACATTTTACCGCCGCCGTGACTTTTCGCGGCAGACGGACGGACTCGCCAGACAAACCGCAGACAAGCATTTCCTCGGCGATAATGTCGAAAACAAGGACGTACTGATCATCGATGATGCAATTCACACCGGCCAGACCATGCTGGAAGCCGCCGCCAAAATCAAGGCGCTCGGAGCCAAGCGTGTCTTCTGTGCCGTCAGCTTCGCACTTTTCACACGCGGATTTGAAGCATTTAATCAGGCCCATGACGAAGGCTGCATTGAGCATGTATTCGCCACGAACCTGACCTACTGTCCGCCAATCCTGCAATTTGCGCCGTGGTTCTCCCACGTTAACCTGACAAAAAATGTTGCCGGCCTGATCGATGCACTGAATCAGAGCGCATCGCTGTCGCGTCTGCTGGCGCCATCCGAAAAAATCGCGGCGCGGCTTGCTGAACATAACAAAACGGGATGTCTCCTGCCGACAAATGAGGGGTAAGAATGGATTCTTTTGATTATCTGAACGTCACAACCGGCGAACACAATAAAAACTACTACAAATACGACCAGTACGGGGAAAACCCGATGGAGCCGTTCGGGCCGGTCGGCATTGTCGGTTTGAAGGGCACGGAGGCTTTGACCGACGGCATCAATCATTTTCTGGTGCAGCGGCGCCGCGAGTATCTGGAGGCTGAGCCGGAACAAATCGAACAGCCGGGCTTCATGCGCGATGATTACCACATCAAGGTGAATCTGTTTCGCTTTTCGTCGGGCGAAGGCAAAGCCGTGATCGAAAATACAGTGCGCGGACACGATCTGTTCCTGATCAGCGACATCACGAATCACAGCGTAACGTACAAACTCCGCGGTGAAGATAACCGGATGAGCCCTGACGACCATTACCAGGATTTGAAGCGCGTGATTCTGGCAGCGTCCGGCAAAGCGCGCCGCGTCAATGTCATCATGCCGTACCTGTATGAGGGGCGCCAGCATCGGCGCAACGCCAGAGAATCGCTTGACTGCGCATACATGCTCGAGGAACTGTCGAATCTCGGCATGGTCAACTTCATCACCTTTGACGCACACGACGACCGCGTGGCCAACGCTATCCCGCTTGGCAGCTTCGAAAATATCCCGTCAACTTATCAGGTGCTGAAGGCGATGAGCCGAAAGGAAAAAGACCTCAATTTCAATCACGACTGTTTCATGGTGGTATCGCCCGACGAAGGCGGCATCACGAGAGCCATGTATTATGCGTCCATTTTGGGTGTCCCTCTCGGCACCTTCTACAAACGCCGCGACTATACAGTGATGAAGAACGGCCGGAACCCGATCGTCGCGCATGAATTTCTGGGAGACTCTGTCGACGGATGCGATATCATGATTGTCGACGACATGATCTCGTCCGGCGAATCGATGCTTGATCTGGCCAAGCAGCTGAAAAGCAACAACGCCGGACGCATCTTCTGCGTCGCGACATTCGGTCTTTTCACCGACGGGCTGACGTCCTTCAATGAGGCGTATGAAGAGGGCCTGATCGAACGCGTGTACTGTACGAATCTCGTTCACCGATCACCTGACCTGCTGCAGGCACCCTGGTATGTCGATGTTGATATGGCAAAATTTGTGGCACTGCTGATCGACGCGATCAATCACAACGCATCGCTGTCATCGCTCATTGACCCGACAGTCAAGATTCGCGCACTGCTGGAAAGAAACCACCTGTGATAACGCGGCTGATCAGCGGACGGTCTGCTTGCGGGCCGTCCTTTTTTTTGCCGCCGTTTTCGGCTGGCGCTCGCGCACGGCAAGATAAATCACCCAGATCAGGATGTTGGCCAAAAGCATGAGGATGCCCGTCAACAACAAAAAAAGCGAAATATCCGAACCGGCTATCCAGGCAAAAATCGCGATCACTGCTGCAAAGGCACAAGCCATAATAATGATACGTCCCGGTTTTGAGCGACTGAAACGCGTCCAGACATGCGTCGCCGGGGCATTTTTCTTTTTTGCAGTTGATTTTCGCGCTGCCATCCCCCGTATTGTATCATGTAGGTCGAAAGCGAGGATTGCCGATGCCCCTTGACGGTGTAGTTTCCATGTATGTTGCCGCAGAACTGGCCGGTCGCCTGAACGGCGGCCGAGTGGACAAGATTGGCCAGCCGAGACCGTTCGCACTGCTCATTTCTTTGCGCAATCAGGGCCGGACTCACCGGCTCTATCTTGATGCAAACCCGCAGCAGCCTCAGATCGGACTGCTGTCCGGCTCGCTGCCAAATCCCGAGCGTGCCCCCCGCTTCACCATGATTCTGCGCAAGCATCTGCTTGGCGCAGAACTGGCAGGAGTCGAATGCTTCGACTACGAGCGCGTCTTCTCTTTTCGTTTTCTGGCCAAAAACGAAATGGGTGATCTTGTCTCGCTCACGCTGATCGCCGAGCTGATGGGACGGCACAGCAATATCGTACTCGTCAACAAGGATCTGCGCATCATCGACGCCGTGCGTCATATCGACAGCCGGGTAAATCGTGTGCGAGAAACGTTGCCGGCACATCCGTACATTGC
This sequence comes from Clostridiaceae bacterium, assembly GCA_012838355.1. Lineage (GTDB taxonomy): Bacteria > Bacillota > Clostridia > Saccharofermentanales > DTU023 > DUPJ01. Next base: position 27,628 of record DUPJ01000092.1, on the reverse strand, counting down.
GCCGCCCCGTCAGGACAAACTGACTCCGCCCGAGATGCTGGCCGCACTTCAATCCGGCACAGATCCGTTCGGCACATCTCCCCGCACCATTCACGAGCAGATCGTCCGCACCACGTCCGGTATTTCGCCCTTTCTGGCACGCGAAGCCGAGCATCTCGCCAATCTCGTTGATCGCCAGATTGCCGGCTTAAGCCCGGCCGAACGTCAGTTGGCACTGGCCATGTACGAAACGTTTCTGATTAGAATCTGCAACGGCGAACCGTCTCCGACGGTCTATTATGCTCCCGGCACCACGAAACCGGTCGATTTTCACGTCTTCTCGCTTGCCTATCTGAAGGATAAGAAAACGGTCGATGACCTTTTCTTGGCGATGGAACAAGTGGCAGTTCAGGCGGACGCAGACACGACCTTTGCCAAACACAAGGCTGCTTTGCAGAAGCAGCTGCGCTCGCGCATTGCGCACGCAGATAAACGCATCACCATCCATGCAGCCGATCTTGCCGAGGGCGACCGGGCTGAACAGCTGAAGATGTCGGCCGACTTGATCTATGCCTACCTGCACCGGATCGAACCGGGTACCAGGGACATTCAGCTGCCGGACTTCACGACCGGTGAACCGGTGACCGTCACACTCGACAGCAAGCTGACTCCGGCAAAAAATGCGGAACGCTATTACCGGCGTTACCGCAAATCCAAAATCAAACGCGAGGTTGCGTCAAAATTCTTGATGAAAGATCGCTCCCTGCGTGACTACCTGGCGTCGCTGGAGACGGCACTCGAACACGCCTCAGAACCGGCAGATCTGGAAGCGCTGGGCGATGAACTTGCATCGGCAAAACGGCGGGAGCCAGGCAGACATGCGTCCGCTGATGCAGATGAACGTCCTGGCAGACCGGCCAGCAAAAAGCGGCGTGCCATGGCCAGAAAAAAGAAAGAGCCAAAGCAGAAAGCGAATAAACCGGGCGATGTCCGGCCCGGCTATCGTGCATTTCTCAGTTCATCCGGATTCACCATCCTGATCGGACGCAATAACCTGCAAAACGACCGGCTCACGCTGCGAGACGCCGCGAAAGAGGATCTCTGGCTCCATGTGCACCAGGCACCTGGCGCGCATGTGATTGTGAAAGCGCGTCTCGAGGATCTTCCCGATGGTGACGTGCTGGAAGCGGCTGGTCTGGCCGCCTGGTTCTCGTCCCTGAATAAAGGTGCAGAAAGCGCAGTAGATGTCGATTACTGTCCCGCCGGCCGTGTGCGCAAAGGCTCCGGACAGCGGCCCGGTCAGGTCATTTACGAGGGCTACTATCAGGTGCGGGTGGCACCGCAGAATCCTGCTTTGCTTCGGCCAGGTGACGCGCCCTGATCTCGTCTTTGAAACGCGACGCTTCAATTGACGGAAGGCAGCCGCAGTATTTCTGACGATACAGTCCCAGATCACGCGCCGCCTGCTGTCCCTGGCGATAACCTGAACGCCAGTCATCTGCCAAAAACAGAAGCTGATCTCCCGCCAGAGCCGTGCCGCGGGTGACAATCGCATCCCGATTCTGGTAGGGACTGACCAGGAGTGTGGTTGAAAACGCCTCAAAATCATCGGCAGCGGCTCTTCTTTGCACCTGACTCAGCCGCAAATCGTAGCAATAAAGACAGCGGTTCGGATCTGCTGCACGCCGCACGTACTCGCGTTCCAGATACAGATCGTCTGCGAAAAGCGGCACGTTCATTTTCGCTGCCACCGTCTGGACTCCATCGAGCCGGCGCTGCCACTCGGACAATGGCTGGATATTCGGATTCAGATAAAAAAGCGTCACCTCATGACCGGCGTCCAGCAGCCGATCGAGCGGATAGAGCGCACACGGTCCGCAGCAAGCATGCAGCAGCAGTTTCATGTCAGTTCCTCAAAGCCAATCTGTGCTCGCGGCTGTTCTCGCACACTGACCGAACCGTCGTCTGCCGGATACGGCAAGCCGAGATGGCGGTATGCCAGGCTGGTCAGAATGCGTCCGCGCGGCGTCTTTTGCAAAAACCCGATTTGCATCAGGTACGGTTCGTAAACATCCTCAATGGTGCCGGGGTCTTCACCGGTTGATGCCGCCAGCGTGTCAAGACCGACCGGACCGCCGTTGTAATAGTCGGCCATCACTTCCATCAGGCGGCGGTCAATCGCATCAAGACCGCGCTTGTCGATATCCAGCGCATCGAGAGCGAAATCACAAATGGATTCCGTAATCTCCCCGTCGCCCTTCACCTGTGCGTAATCGCGTACGCGCCTGAGCAGACGGATGGCCACGCGCGGCGTACCGCGGCAGCGCGACGCAATCTTCGCAATCCCCTTCATGTCGTATCCAATGCCCATGATGGCAGCATTTCGCACGAGAATCTGTGCGATCTCTTTTTCGTTGTAGAGGTCGAGCCGGTGGATAATGCCGAAGCGGTCGCGCAGCGGTGACGTCAGCAGACCGGCACGCGTCGTCGCGCCGATCAGGGTAAACGGCTGAAGATCCAGCCGGATCGAGCGCGCTGACGGCCCCTTGCCGATCATGATGTCGAGGGCATAATCCTCCATCGCCGGATACAATATTTCTTCAATGGCATGGTTGAGCCGGTGTATCTCATCAATGAATAACACATCGTGGTCGTTCAAGTTCGTCAGAATAGCGGCCAAATCGCCTTGTCTTTCGATAGCCGGACCGCTCGTCATGCGCAGCTCAACACCCATTTCATTTGCAATAATGCCGGCAAGCGTTGTTTTGCCGAGACCGGGCGGCCCATACAGAAGACAATGGTCAAGTGCATCGTTTCTGCCTAATGCCGCCTCAATTGATATCTGCAGATTGGCCCGCACTTTCTCCTGACCGAAAAAATCCTGCCAGCGCGTCGGACGTGAACTCACATCCTCCCGGTCACCCGTGATGAGAGAGCGGCTAAGAATCCGCTCATCTCCGCCTTCCAAATCCCAGTCATTCAAAAATTCGCTCATCTGGCATCTCTCTTTTTCGCCAGCCATTGCAACGATTGGCGAATCACGTTTTCGGCATCATCTTCCGGCCCCGGATTCGCGGCCATCAGTGCTGCTTCGGCCTCATCCTGGCGGTAACCGAGAACCAGCAGAGCCTCCATGGCCTCTGACATACTGCCTGGCACGATCTGTCTTACCGGCGCGGATGCCGTGCCAGAGAGTGTCTTCTTAACCTTGTCTTTCATCTCCACGATCAGGCGCTCGGCGCTTTTCTTGCCAATGCCTTTGACTGTCATGAGTCGCTCAACATCCGAATTCATCACCGCAAGGGCAAACACGCCGGGATCGAGCGAACCGGTAATCGTCAGCGCCACTTTGGGGCCGACTCCCGACACATTGATCAGCTGCAGGAACAATGCCTTTTCTTCGGGGCCGGGAAATCCGAACAGCTGCAATATATCCTCCCGGACATGCAGATGACTGTATACTCTGGCTGTCTCGCCGAGTGCCGGCAGACGATTCATGAATCCGGGATGAATGATCAGTTCAAAGCCGATGCCGCCCGTTTCGAGCACGATGCGTTCCGGCTCCTTCTCCGTGACTTCACCACGCACATAATCCATGATGCTCACTGGTAACCTCCGACCGCCAGAAAATTGGCACGGTTGCCTGTATGCGCATGGCAAATAGCGAGCGCAAGCGCGTCCGCCGCGTCATCCGGTTTCGGGACAGCCGCTAAATTCAAGAGGCGCTTGACCATTTCCTGAACCTGATTCTTATCGGCCTTGCCGTAACCGACGACGGCCGACTTGACCTGAACGGGCGTGTATTCAAAAACGGGTATGCCGGCCTTCGCGCCGACAAGAACGGCGACCCCACGGGCCTGAGCCGTACCGATCGCTGTGGTCGTGTTTCTGGCAAAAAACAATTCTTCAACTGCCATGCAGTCCGGATTATATGTACTGATAAGCTCAGTCAGTCCGTCGGAAATCCTGAGCAGGCGTTCTGGAAACGGCGTCTTTGCCGCCGTGCGCAGCACGCCGCACACAAGCGGCCTGATGCGGTTCCCTTTCAGTTCAACGATTCCGTAGCCAGTAATAGCATAGCCGGGATCAATACCGAGAATGATCATGAAACCCCCTTCGGCAAACAAACAATTGTTCTTATTTTAGCATAAGCCGAAAGGACAAGGATCAGTCGTTCATGAACTGGTGCAGCGCCGCAACATTTTCGGCGAAATCAATCCGGTACATTTCCATGCCCGACACGTAAATCATTTCGGACGTACCTTCTATCGGCAGCATCAGCTGGTCAATGTCGTAGGCGGCATAATACGGCAACGCGACAAGATGTCCCATGATCTCAGTCGAGCTGACATCGGTTTTCATCATCGGCAATACGGCCTGTGCGAGATCGACCATCTGGTCAGCACCGGCGGCGAACGACTGGCGCAGGACGCTTTCGATTACATTGCGCTGGCGGCCAGTTCGCGCGAAGTCTGAGTCAATATTGCGCAGGCGTGAGTAATTCAGCGCGGTGGCCCCGTCAAGCAGGTTGCTGCCGGGATTTCTGCCAAGCGCGTAGGCTTCAGCCTGACTCAAGTCAATGACGACACCGCCGATGGAATCGACCGCATGTTCAAATCCCTCAAAATCCATCTCGAAATAACCGTCCAGTGCCAGGCGAAAGTTTCGCTCGATCGTTCTCATAAGCAGTCGCGGTCCGCCCCAGGTATGTGCGGCATTCAGCATGTACTGCGGCGAAAGAAACGATTCCATGCCGGGATCCGGTTCATTTGGAATCGACACGTAAATGGCACGCATCAGCGACGTGATGTGAATCTTCTTCGTCGTGCTGTTGATCGTGAGAATCATCATCGCGTCGGAGCGGCCATGTTCAGCCTCGCTGCGCCGGTCACTTCCGATGAGGAGATAATTCTTGACTTTCGGATTTTGATACACGGGAATCGAAAATCCGCTCTTGATGGAGCTGTCGACCTCGAGCTCCTCCAGATTGGTTTCAATGGGACGCGTCTCGTGTACCGTGCTGTCATAGTCGATCATGTTGAGGAAACCAAACTGAACGATCGCATATGCAGAGGATGCTACCGACAGGAGAATTCCGAGAATAAGGCCGATGGCAACCATCGCCCGATGTGCATTTTTCCGTTCCATACTATACCTCGAACCGTAATCGTCTCATTCTAGCACGGTAAAACTTACCTTTACGGCTCAGTACGTAACGATTTGGTGACAAATAGCGCCGGCAGATGAAAAACCGGAGTCTAGCTCCGGCTGTCCATTAACCCATTTTGTTGAGATTTCTCGCAAGCCGCGACTTTCTGCGCGCCGCCGTGTTTTTGTGAAGGCGTCCCTTGGCTTGGGCCTGGTCAATCGTTTTGCCGGTCTCCCTGACGAGATCCCGGGCTTGATCCGATCCCGACTCGATCGCCGCCAACGCTTTCTTCACAGCCGTGCGCGTTTCACTTTTTTTCGCACGGTTGGCTTCCGCTTTGACTGCGGCAATTCGCACGCGCTTGATCGCAGATTTAATATTCGGCATGAAGTGTCCTCTTTCTTAGAAAATACCGCTGTATCGTAGCACAAGGGATGTGAAAGATGCAAGCGGCCGTATCTGGGAACGCACATGCCCTGCTACAATAAGAAAAACAACAGGCAGGTAATCTAATGCTGAATGCCAGTTATCCCTATCCTTCAAAACGCCATCTCGTTTACGGCCGAAACGGCATGGTGGCGACCGGCAACATCACGGCGGCCGATGCCGGACTTGACATCCTGAAAGCCGGCGGAAATGCCGTCGATGCGGCCATCGCAGCAGCGCTGATGCTGACGGTCACCGAGCCGACGGCAAATGGCCTCGGCGGTGATTTGTTTGCCATCGTCTATTTTGACGGCCGATACTATGGACTGTCATCCCACGGACCCTCGCCTGCTGCGATGAGTCTGCCGGCCTTGCGCGGTCTCGGCATGAGCGAGCTGCCGCGCTTCGGCGTTCTCCCGATCAACGTGCCGGGACAGATCGCGGGCATTGCCGCACTTGCCAGGCGTTTTGCCAGGCTGCCTCTGAAAAATTTAGCCATACCGGCGATGCGCGCAGCTGCAGACGGATATGCACTTCAGCCGGCGGTTGCGGATCACATCAATCGGGCTCGCGACATTTACGAGCCGCAGCTGAAGGCGTTTCCGGAACTGGAGACGTGGTTTCAGGTATTTGGCCAAAAGTCTCCCTATCGACCTGGCGATCGCATGGTTTTAAGCGGCCACGCCAGAGCGCTGGAGGCCATTGCCGAAACGGACGGCGAAGCCTTCTATCGCGGGCCGATTGCGGACGCTATCGCATCGTTTTGCCAAACAAACCATGGCTGGCTTGACCTGCCGGATCTCGCGGCATTCGAACCGGAGTGGGTCACGCCAATTTCTGCAGAGTATAAAGGTCATACAATATACGAGATCCCGCCAAGCGGTCAGGGCATTGCCGTTCTGATGGCGCTTCGAACACTGGCAGCAAAAGGCTATACCTGCCATTATGCGATCGAGGCACTGAAGCAGGCGCTCCATCACGCCGGTCTGCATGTCGCTGACACAGAGCACATGCGCCAGACCGTGGCTGTACTGCTGAACGACTATCCGGTACGCGCGGCGCACGCGGTGAACGAACGCGCCGTTGCGCCGGAAACGACCGATCTGCTCGGCAACGACACTGTCTATCTGGCCGCGGCAGACGGAGACGGCAACATGGTTTCCCTGATCCAAAGCAACTATATGGGATTTGGCTCCGGCGTCGTCATTCCGGAGTACGGCATCGCTCTGAACAACCGAGCCTGCAATTTTTCGCTGGATGAGACGTCCGCGAATGTGCTTGCTCCCGGCAAAAGGCCCTACCATACGATCATCCCCGGATTCATCGAAAAGAAAGGCGAATTCCGCGGTCCGTTCGGCGTGATGGGCGGATTCATGCAGCCGCAGGGACATTTGCAGGTCCTGCTCAGTCAGATTGAGGACAAACTCAATCCCCAGTCAGCACTGGACCGCCCGCGCTGGCAGTGGATCGGCGGCAACCGACTGCTCGTGGAACCGGAGTTCGATGCCAACCTTCTGGCCGACCTGCGCCGGCGCGGCCATGAAATTGAAATATCGGAAGACGAAGCTTCCTTCGGACGCGGCCAGATTATTTATCGATATGAAGACGGCCGACTCGAAGGGGCGTGCGAACCGCGGACCGATTCGCTGGTGGCAGCCTTCTGAACAAATAATGTCAACTTTCCCCAAATTGAAACAAAGATTGAAAAATATTCTGGTCTGGAAAGCAAAAACTGCGCACCGGCGCAGTTTTTGCTTAATCTTACACTTTCATTTTAAATCGCGAACTTCATAGTCCGCCAATCCGTTTTACTCACCTGCCGGGTCAGTATCGCTGACTGTCACATCCTGTTTTGGGCCGATGGAAAGCAGAAGGTTCAGCAGAATGCCGAAGATGGCAGCACCCGCAATAGCCGGAACCTGAATACCGAAAAACGGAATGGCACCGTTGAAGGCGTAGTGGCCGCCGATGCCGATGACACAGACGGAGGCGATGACGGCGATATTTTTTGAGGAAAACATATCGACTTGCCGATCGATCATGATGGCAATGCCCTGAGCGGCAATGGCGCCAAACAGATAGATTTCCAAACCACCGATAACGGCCTGCGGAATGCCGTAGATCGCGTTGATCAGGGGCGAAAAGAAAGAGAGGATCATGGCGAGAATGGCGGCGCCGACCAGCACGGGGATTGAGAATACTTTTGTGATGGCCATGGCGGAGATGTTTTCACCGTAGTTCGTACCGGCTGGACCGCCTACAGCACCGGCTACGATGTCGCCGATTCCGTCGCCGATCAGGTTCAGACCAAGCTTATCGGCGATATTGTAGCGCTTCTTTGATCCCTTCTTCTTCGCCAGATCATTCACGTAAACATCCAGCTGGAAGACGTGCGCTGTCGATTCAGGGATAGTCGCCAGTGCGATCGGCATGAGCGCAGCCACTGCTGCCCAGGACGGTTTTGGCAAGGTGAATATCGGGACGGCAAACGTCGCCTGACTCGCGCTCTCCGGCAGTACTTTGAACAGATCAACATCAAATACAAACTTGAGAATGAAGGCAAAGGCGACACCGACAAGCGGGCCGAACAGGAGCGGAAGCTGTCCCCAAAAACCTTTCAGATAGACAGAGAACAAAATGGTCGCAAGCAGTGTAACCAGAGAAATTGCCCAGGCATACCCGGACGGTTCCGCGATGCCGGCGGCATTTGTTATCGTACCTGCGTCCGTCAGCGCCGTACCGGCCAGTGTGAGACCAATGACGGCAGCTATCGGTCCAGTAATGGTCGCCGGCAGAATCTTTTCGATTGAGTCGCGGCCGAATCGCGCGACGATAATGCCTGCTGCAATCGAGATAAGACCGCTCATGACAATACCGAACTGAGCGTGGGCGATCTTGTCGTTCAAACTGGCGCCGGCCAGAAACTCGGATCCCATCAGACCCGCGATAGCCGCGATGTAGGAAAAGCTGGAGCCGTAATAAAGCGGCAGTTTGCCCCGCGTGACGAGAATAAAGCAGATCGTGGCAAGGCCGCTTGCAAAAATCGTGGTTGAAATGTGGAAATTCGTGATCAGGGCGACGGTGACCGTCGCAGGAAACATGACGATAACCTGCTGGATTGCATACAGGATCAGCTTTCCGAGCGGCGGTGTTTCGTCCGGCAAATAGCCGTGGGCGTAACGTTCTGATTTCATACAGTCTCCTCTTTCTCCCGGCAACAAAAAAGATCTTGCCGCTGCGACAAGATCTCACCCGTTTACCAAAAATTCACTTGGGGCAATACCTTGCCAGCGTCTCTGCACCGGCTTAAAAATATTTGCTGTTCGAACTATAGCACGATGCTTTTTGCATCGCAAGATCCACTTTAAGCTGTCGATTGCCGAAAAGGATGCGCACAATGCGGGTCTCACATCTCACCGGCATCGGCGCACACTATGCACGCGATGGAACGCGATTACCCATCGAGTCCTTTTACCCTTTCCATCACGCTGACATATCTGGCGCCGCCCGTCACTTCAAAAAACTCGACTTTGGCCTTGTCCAGCACTTCAGGCATTGAGAACAAGTCATAGAGCGAACAAGCCAGCGTTTTTGCCGCGAACAGCATGCCCGTCGTGCCGATACCGGAACCGGCAGATGCCGTGGCCTGCCACGTATGAGGATTCACCCCGATTGGCCAGGTGCAGGCGCCGAATTGTGCAAACGGCGCGATCTGACTGACGTCACCGGCATCGGTCGACGCCGACTGCGACTTACCCTCATCGGTGGGGCTGAGAATGTCCTCATGCAGATACAGGTCCTTCAGCCGGTGCGGGATGAATCCCGCATCCATGCCTTTTTGCTTGGCTGCCGGCGGCATGCTTGCCGTGATCTTCGCGGCCAGTTTGTGATCCGCCTCAGAATAGACGGGCGGACCGCAATAACGCATGTTCTGCTCGATCAGGGAAACAAGCGTCTGATTCGAGAGCACTTCGTATACGCCTGACTTGAAATCGATCGGCAGAAGCGTCGTCTGCGTCATCATGGCAGCACCGCGCGCAATCTCGGTCAGCCATCTGCAGTTGTCGAGAAGTCCTTCCGAACCGGGTGCCCGCAGGTTGTACCAGACCGATGCCTCATCCGGCACCGTATTCGGCTGCTTGCCGCCCTTTGTGATAATGTAGTGGATGCGGGACGACTCGTGCACGTGTTCGCGCATGAAATTTGCTCCGATGTCCATCAGTTCAACGGCGTCCAAAGCACTTCTGCCCATGTGCGGTGCCGCACCGGCGTGCGCAGACAATCCCTTAAACGAGAACTCCGCTGAACAGAGCGATAGCAGGCTCCCAGCCCAGGGCATATTGACTGACGAGGGGTGCCACGCGAGACAGGCATCGAGATCGTCAAAAACGCCCTGCTCGGCCATCCGCACCTTGCCGCTCAGCATTTCCTCTGCCGGACACGCGTAGTAGCGCAGCGTGCCCTGTATTTCTCCCTTATCGAGTGCTTCCTTCAGCGCAATCGCAGCCGTGAGCGACGCAACGCCGAGCAGATTATGACCGCAGCCGTGCCCGGGCGCACCGGCCTTGACCGGTTTCGGTTCGCCGCTTACGACCTGCGACATCTGGGCCAGCGCATCAAATTCTCCAAGCAGCCCCAGGACCGGTTTGCCGCTGCCGCATTCGGCGACGAATGCAGTCGGCATGCCATCGACGTCGCTGATCCGAAACCCCGCCTTTGCTGCGGCGTCGCGGTGCAGCTGACTGGCAATCGTTTCCTCAAATCCGATCTGCGGATTGTCCCAAATTGCTTTGGCCATGCTGCCGAACAAAACGCGGTTATTGTCGATCCATTCAAGCAGATTTGCTTTCATCTCAAACTCCCGTCTACAAAAGGTTCACGAAAATGCCGGCTACAAGCACGGACGCGACGGTAACCGTCGCGAAGCCGCCCACCAGTACGTGGCATGATGCGCATAAAATTTGCGCACAGATTACAACACATTTTTTGGCTTTACAATAGTTAACCGCAATAATTAATATTCATGTGTCTGGATAACGGCATGTCACAGTGGATAATGGTGCTCACTTCTGGCCTGATGAAAGATTGCACGACATGACTGCACTTTGCTTTGCAGCATAAACATGCATGAATTCAGGCCGTGTGCGGGCAGCAGCCGCATCGCCCGCCCGGCCAAAACGAATGACGGGCAGAAAAGCATGCCGTCGCAATGCCCTTTTCCTGATAGAATGTGTACACCTGTGTGCTGCCTCCGCGCAGCCGAAGCGAAGAAAACTGCGTCAAGTACGCGTGCAAGGATCTACATGAAAAAACAAAAGGCCGATACCGGCAAACTAAAAATCACTCCCCTTGGCGGCATGCGCGAAGTGGGAAAGAACCTCACCGTTTATGAATACGACAATACCATGATCGTGGTCGACTGCGGGATTGCATTCCCGGAAGAAGACATGCCGGGCGTAGACATCATTATTCCGGACTTCACCTATCTGAGAGAAAACCAGGCCAAATTCAAAGCGGTCTTTCTGACTCATGGACATGAAGACCATATCGGCGCTCTGCCCTGGCTGCTGCGCGAATTTCAGGTCCCCGTCTATGGCAACCGATTGACACTGAAACTGGTTGAACTGAAACTGCAGGACCGCGGAACGCATGTAAAGAATGCCGATCTGCGTCTCGTGACAGCCGGCATGAAGGTCGGCATCGGCCCGTTTTCGATCGAGTTTATTCCGGTCAACCACAGCATCGCGGACGCCAACGCTCTGGCGATCGACACGCCGCTCGGGCCGGTCATCCATACAGGCGACTTCAAAATCGACCACACGCCGATTCACGGTGAACAGATCGGACTCGACCGATTTGCCTATTATGGTACAAAAGGTGTCCTGGCCCTCTTTTCTGAAAGCACAAACGTCGAGATCCCCGGATATACGCAGTCCGAACGCTCTGTCGGCGATACGTTCAACCAGCTCTTTGCCGAATGCAAGGGGCGCATCTTTGTGGCCACTTTTTCCTCCAATGTATATCGTCTCCAGCAAATTATCTCGGCCGCTGAAGCCAACAGCCGCAAGGTGGTGCTGGTCGGCCGCAGCGTGCTGAACGTATTCAAGGCGGCTGACAGTCTCGGTTACCTCGACATGGCGCCGGGCACAATCAAGGAATTGGATGAGGCAGAGCAGCTGAAAGACGACCAGGTTGTCTACATCACAACGGGCAGTCAGGGAGAGCCGATGTCGGCGCTGACGAGGATCGCCTTCGCGTCCCACCGCCAGCTCGAGATTCACGAACACGACACGGTCATCTTTTCTTCCAGCATGATCCCGGGCAACGAGACGCAGATCTACCGCGTGATCAATGAACTGTTCAAGCGCGGTGCCCACGTCATCTACCGCTCGCTCGCCGATGTTCACGTATCGGGACATGCTTATCGCGAGGAACTGAAGCTGATCATCGCATTGACGAAACCCCGCTTCTTCATACCTGCACACGGCGAATACCGGCATTTGAAGCAGCACGCTGACATTGCAGTCGCCATGGGCGTTGATCCTGAAAAGACGACCATTCTGAATAACGGCGACATCCTCATGATCGACCAGGAATCACTCGTCCTGAGCGGATATACATCCGGCCAGGGCATCCCCATCGACGGCTCCGGCATGGGTGACGTTGACGAATCGGTTCTGAGCGACCGCCGCCTGCTGGCTGACGACGGTGTTGTCGTTGCTGTAATTGCGGTCAACAAAAAACAAAACAGCATAGCGGCGACACCGCAAATCATGGCGCGGGGATTCATCTATGAGAGTGAAATCAAGGATGTGACAAAAAACTGTCTCGAACGCATCAATCAGGTGGCGGCCAAGGCAAAGCAGCAGAATCGCCCGCTGACCGCAGCATTGCGGGGCAATGAACTCAGTTCTTCGCTGCAGAAACTGCTCTTTGAGCGAACGAGACGCCGTCCGATGATTCTGGTGTCCGTAATCGAACTGTAAAGCACCGTCAATGCGAGCGGGTCACGTCGACGACGCTTCGGATCGCCTTGATCCGCCCGACCAGCCGGTCGCACTGCTCCTGATTCTGAACTTCCACCGTTATCTGCATGTGTGCGGAGATGTCTTTGGCGGAACGCATATTTGCCTGCAGGATACGAATCTGTTCTTCGGAAATGGCATGAGACACTTCGGTTAAGAGATTCTTCCGGTCACGCGCAATCACGAGCAGATCAACCGGATATGTCCCGCTGTCCGCCTGGTCCTCCCACTCCACGTCAATCAGGCGCGAGGCACGTTCAGCATCGACAGGCGACCGGTCGAACGCTTCGAGGAGATGGCGCACATTTGAGCAGTCGGTGCGATGCACGGTGACTCCGACGCCTCGCGTAACATATCCGATGATACTGTCGCCCGGTACGGGCGAACAGCAGCGCGACAGCTTGATCAGAACGTTGTCAATACCGTGAACCTTAACCCCGACTGATTTCGAAGCCTGCTTTTTCCGTTCCGTTTTGCTCGGTACCTTGACCGGCTGGGCAAGCGTCTCTTCACTCAGCATGGATTGCGGTGAGAAGATGACATTGCCAAGTTTGTTCACGCGATAGCCGAGCTTCGTCCTCTCCTCTTCCGGCAGTGACTTGATGTAATCGTCACGCAGTTTCGGCACGATGCGCCCGGCCGAAAGACCGCCATACCCGACGCCGGCGTAAAGGTCATCGAGTGCATGCAGGGAATAGCGCGTGAGGAGCTGCTGATAAAATTCTTTCTTGACCAGCTGGCTCGGCTGAAATCCGATCTTCTTGATTTCCCTGTCGATGATCTCCTTGCCGCGTTCAATATTCTCGGCGCGCATTTCGCGCTTGAACCAGGCGGATATTTTGTTTTTGGCCGTATTTGAGGTCACAATCGAGAGCCAGTCGCGGCTCGGGCCGTGCACCTTATCGGACGTCAGTATTTCGACGATGTCACCGTTTTGCAGCTTGTAGGTCAGCGGCACCATGCGGCCGTTCACACGCGCACCGTACATGGAGTTGCCGACACCGCTGTGAATGTGATAGGCAAAATCGATCGGACCGGCGCCCGCTGAGAGCGATTTGACTTCACCTTTCGGCGTGAAGACAAAAACCTCGTCTGCAACCAGGACATTGCGCAGCGAATCCATGAACTCGCCGGCATCCTGCATGTCGCTTTCCCATTCCATCAGCTGTCTCAGCCAGGTCAGCTTGGCCTCCGTCGGATCGACCTTGCGGGACGTGTGCCCTTCTTTATAACGCCAGTGCGCGGCAATGCCGTATTCGGCCGTGCGGTGCATATCCCTCGTCCGGATCTGTACTTCGAAGGGGATGCCCTGCGGTCCGAGCACCGTCGTATGTATGGACTGGTACATATTGGACTTCGGTGTGCCAATGTAATCCTTGAACCGGCCGGGCAGCATTTTGTAAATCTGATGGACGATGCCGAGCACGGAATAACAGTCGCTGACAGTCGGCACAATAATGCGGGTGGCAAACAAATCGTAGATCTCATCCAGCGATTTGTCCTGCGCCTTCATTTTGCGGTAGATGCTGTAGAAGTGTTTCGGCCTTCCCTCGATCTCGGCATCGATGCCCATTTCAGAAATGCGCCTGTTCAGTTCACTCACAATTTCTGTGAGAAACTGTTCGCGCTCCGATCGTTTTTGGGCGATCGATCCGACCAGCTCGTAATATGCATCGGGATCGATGTAGCGGAGACAGAGATCCTCCAGTTCCCACTTGATTTTATAGATGCCGAGCCGATGGGCCAGAGGCGCATAAATATCAAGCGTTTCCCTGGCTGTCGCCTGCTGCCGCTCCAGCGCTTTGTGCTTCATCGTGCGCATATTGTGCAAACGGTCCGCCAGCTTGATCAGCACGACGCGGATATCCTTCGCCATCGCAAGGAACATCTTGCGGAAATTTTCCGCCTGCATTTCCTCCAGCGATGAATAGGCAAGTTTTGACAGCTTCGTGACGCCGTTGACCAGATCGGCAATCTCCCTGCCGAACTGTTTCTCGAGATCATCCAGACTGACACCGGTATCTTCAACCACGTCATGCAGAAACGCCGCGGCGATCGTCTCTTCATCGACTTCCAGCTCGATCAGAATTTCGGCTGCCGCAACGGGATGGATGATATACGGCTCGCCGGTGGCACGCTTCTGGTCTTTATGGGCTTCCAAAGCGAATTCAAAGGCACGCTGAATCAGGGAGGCGTCCCTTTCACCGGAGTACGCCTGCCATGTCTGCTTGATTACTTCAACCCGTTCATGCAACTGGACGGGCAGCAAATCGATCACAGTTTCAGCCATCCTTTCGCTTCCAGATTCTGCCAGGCGGGCGTGTCACGCAAGTTCGTGCGGACAGGTTTTTCGATCAGCCGCACGCGCACATGGCGTTCATCATCGGTCGGCCGCAGGGTAAGCATGCGGGCCTCCGCCAAAATGGTGAGTGCCATCACCACCGCCAGTCCGGAATAGTGCCTATTATAAGCCCGACTCAGCCGCTTCGCAAAAAGAATCGGCGAGATCAGCCGCTCAGCGTAACCGATCGTCTGAATAAGCAATCGGTACGTTTGCTCAAACAGCGCCGCGTCCAGCGGATTCGCAGCGAAAAGGTCAAGCGGCTGGCCGCTTCGAAGCGGTTCATCATACGCCGGATCACCGCAGGCGGACGGGCGGATATCGGATAAGAGAAGCTGAGCGTACGCCTGATTGCGAAACGTATGCCACACCGGCTTGCCAACAAGATCTACCACATCGCCCGGCCCGTAAAAGTCTGCCAGATCACCGCGCCGAAACATCACACACGATAGCGGCATGCCGTTGAAATCCACCTCAATGCGGGCATGTTTGCCTTGTCCCAGCTGCCGCACAGCAACAATGCAGCAGCCGATGGCGGCCGTCAGCGGTTCGGGATTGGCTTCACCGCAAGGCTCAAGCAGGGCAAGCCGTTCAAGTTCCGTCTGGCTTAAATCATCGGGACTGAGCAACGCATCGACCTGGAGCGGCGGCAGCGTATCGGGAAGCTTTGCGGCACTTTGCTGCAAAGCGGCCACAAATGCTTCGAACTGCTGCTCCGCGACGGCCAGTCCGGCGGCCCGGTGATGGCCGCCGTAACGCGTCAGATGCTCCGACGTCTTCGTGAGCAGGGCATGAAGATCAAAGCCTTGTGGTGCACGCGCCGATCCCTGCCATTCAGTTCCGTCCTTATTCAGCACAATCGCCGCCTTGCCGAATCGCTCGACCAGCCGCGCGGCAACGATGCCCAGAACACCCGTATGCCAGTTTGCTTCGCGCACAACGATTATCGCCTGATCCAGCGGCGTCGCCTTTGCCTGCGCCACGGCGTCTTCGGTGATGACATGCTCCAGCTCACGCCGGCGCTCATTCAGATCGCGCAGACGCCCGGACAGCCGGAATGCCTCCGCCTCATCGTCACAAAGCAGCAGATGCAAAGCCGTTTCAGCCTGGCCGAGCCGTGATGCAGCATTCAGGGCCGGTGCCAGTGAATAGGCGATCGTGCCGGCATTCGGGACAGTATTGGCCTTGCACAGCTGGAGCAGGCCGGGCGGCGCCGATGAGAGAAATGCAGCCAGTCCCGCTTTAACCAAAGAGCGGTTGGCACCAGTCAGCGGCATGATATCGGCAACTGTGCCGACCATGGCGAGCACAACAAGCGTTGCCAGCACTCGCTCGCCGTCACCCTCACCGAAACGCTGCAGATACGCTTCAGCCAAGAGATAGGCCACGCCTGCGCCGGACAGAAGGTCTTCGACATGCGGTTCCTCACGCGGGTTGATATGGGCGTCTGCCATATCCGGCTTCATGTCGACGACATGGTGATCCGTGACGATGACAAAAATACCGGCTGCTTTCAGGCGGCGCACTTCGTCCTGGCTGTTGCTGCCGCAGTCGACCGTAATAACGAGGTCAGGCTGGTCGTGAAGCAGTTTATCCACGTGCCCGCTGCTGATTCCGTAGCCATCGTCCAGTCGGTCGGGAATCAGCCAGGAAACAACGCCGCCGACATGGCGCAAAAGACGCACAAGGATCGCGGCGGCGGTCAGTCCGTCAGCGTCGTAATCTCCGAACACAACGATATGCCCGCGTCTTTCCAGCACATCGCGCATAAGCAGAATGGCCTTTTCCATGTCGCGAAATGCAAACGGATCGAGCGGATCCGTCAGAAGCAGGGCGCGCTGTTTTGCCGCGGTATCATAGCCGCGGCGGCAAAGGATTTTCTCCCAAAGCGGCCGATCTGACACGTCCGGTTCGGGCAGATTCCACTTTCGCCAGATAAAAGCGTGTTCATCCATGTCTCGCAGTATAGCGAATTGACCGCCATGCTGCTTAATCGCCTGGCTATCTGGAAAGCAAAGAACGCTCCGAGTCTTTGTCGAATAAGTGAATTTTCCTGGCTTTGAAGCTGATTTTCAGATTGTCTTCAATCGTCCCGTTCATGTCAGCATCGAATCTGGCGATAATTTTCTTGCCCGCGTAATCGATGTAAACGAGAATCTCCGCCCCCATGTGTTCGGACACCTCAACGGACGTCTCGAGCAAATCAGTTCTCGCCCCGTTCTCTTCGGCGCGCACAACATCCTCTGCTCGCACGCCCAGAACGACCGTCTTCCCTATGTAATCGGCAAGCACATCAGGACTGAACCGATTCTCGAGCAAGGGCAGTTTCATCTCATCGATCACGGCCGCATACCCCTGATCGTTTTTCATGATTACCGCATCCAGAAAATTCATCTGCGGGCTGCCGATGAACCCGGCGACAAACTGATTTTCCGGCCAGTCGTAGAGTGCTTGCGGCTCACCGATTTGCTGAATCCTGCCATCCTTCATCACGACGATACGGTCGGCCATCGTCATGGCTTCCGTCTGGTCATGCGTCACGTAGATAAACGTTGTACCCAGTTTTTTATGAAGCTTCGTAATCTCCGTGCGCGTTGAGGCGCGCAGCTTGGCGTCAAGATTCGAGAGCGGTTCATCGAGCAGGAAAGCTTCGGGATCACGCACCATCGCCCGGCCAAGTGCGACGCGCTGCTTTTGTCCCCCCGATAACGCTTTTGGCTTGCGATTCAGGAGCATTTCCAGCTCGAGAAGCTTTGCTGTATCGCGCACTTTTTTATCGATCACGCTCTTTGGTACTTTTCGCAGTGAGAGCGCATAGGCGAGGTTTTTATAGACCGTCATGTGCGGATACAAGGCGTAATTCTGAAACACCATGGCAATGTCACGGTCCTTGGGCGCCACCATATTGATCAGGCGGCCGTTCAGATACAGTTCGCCGAACGTGATCTCTTCCAGACCTGCGATCATCCGCAGCACCGTTGATTTTCCGCATCCGGACGGTCCGACCAGAACGAGAAACTCCTTGTCATTGATTTCAAGGTTGAAATCACTGACGGCGACGACGTCGCCCGGATACACTTTTTTAATGTCTTTCAGCACAAAGTTGCCCATGATATTTCCTGACCTTTACATGATGATTCGTATTTCGTTTATCGCATCCAGCTGTTTTGCCGGAATGTAATTGCTGTCGATTTGCCTGTCGTTCAGCCACACCTGCCGATAGCCGCTTTCCGAAGCACTGCCGTTCTCGATTGTGATATGCAGTATTTTGCCTCGAAACGCCTTCTCTATCCGGACGCTCCGCCATCGCTCCGGTATGGATGGTGCAATCAAAATCCCGTCTGCGTCGGGACGAATCCCGAGGATCCCCTCGATGCAGCCGACCATCACGGTTGAAGCGGTCCCCGTCAGCCAGTGCACATGCGAGCGTCCCTCGAACGGACTTCCGGTGCTTTCTGTGAATTGACCGTATACGTAAGGTTCCATGACACGAATGTCAGCCATGTTATTTTGCTCGGCCGGCGAGCTTGCCTGCCAGTACGCATAGGCGCGATTACCGTGTCCGGCCAGTGCCTCCGCCAAAATCAGCCAGCCCTGAGTCTGCAGAAAAACACTGCCGTTTTCTTTTGTACCGGCGTTGTACGTAATCGCCAGCGCACCGGGAAATCCTGCGCGGGCGAAGGGCGGCGTCATCAGTCGCGCGCCGTAGGGCGTATTCAGTTTATCGCGGACCAGCGCCAGCACATCATCGGCCCGCGTCCCGGCTGCCAGCCCGGATATGACAGCCCAGCTCTGCGGATTCAGCCACATGCCGGCTTCCCGGCTGGCGCTTGAGCCGATACGCTCATGCTTGTCCGTGATGCCTCGAATATAGCGGTCCTGTTCAAAGCACACGGTTTCGATCACTCGCGCCAGCTCCTCTTTTGACTCACGCAAAAAGGTCACGTAAGGCTGGTCGTCCCTTCTCTTTGCAAACGACTCCATGATGCTGAACGCAAGAAAAAGCTGCATCGCAACAAAACTCGATTCGCCTTTTTCGCCAAGTCGCAGACAGTCGTTCCAGTCGGCATGCAGGCCTGCCGGCAGACCATTCACACCGCGCCGGTCAAGGGAGAACTGCAGCGCTCTTTTGAGGTGGTTGTAGACACTGTCTTCCCCCTTATTGGCGTATGGCAGGATCGTGTCCAAAAAACCAATGTCGCCTGTTTCGCCGATATACTTTTGGATCGTCGGAAACAGCCAGAGCGCATCATCGGCACGATACGACGTGTGTCCCGTTTCTTGACGGTAAGAAAAATCGTCGGGCGTATCCTCCCGGCCCGGCGCATGCGAGTACTTGACGAGCGGCAGGCCGGCTCCGTTGTCGACCTGAGCCGTCAGCATGAATGTCAGCTGTGCCTTGGCCAGCTCCGGTGCGAGGTGGATGATGCCCTGAATATCCTGCACCGTATCGCGATAGCCGAACCCGTTTCGCTGGCCGCAGTAAACAAAGGAGGCAGCCCGCGACCAGGTGAAGGTGATAAAGCACTGATAGGCATTCCAGGTATTGACCATGTGATTGAAATTGTCATCCGGCGTCTTTACTTTGAACCCCGAAAGTCTGTCATCCCAGTGAGTCCGGAGCAACGCGAGATCGGCATCGGCTTGTCCCGTTTCGGCATACGCCGCGATAATGTCGTCGGCGGCGCGGCTGTCGTTTTCGCCGAGGATGAAGCGAACTTCCCTTCGTTCTCCCGGCTTCAGCGTCAATGTCGTGTGCAGCGCACCGCAGCTGTTCCCATTGTAATTCAGTCTGTCGTCACACATACCCCGAATAACGGCTTCAGGATTGGCGTAAGTGCGGTACGCGCCGACGAAATACTGCCTGTCCCCTGCATAAGAGCGCACCGGCGCACCGCTCAGAGCAAAAAACCGGGGCACATGCTCGTCAGTGTTTTCACTGATTGTCTGGACGATTTTGTTTGTCTCAAAATACGTTCGCGAGATGAATTGCGAGTACTGCAGATTGACACCGTCCTGCTCATAGTCGCTGTTGTTTGTGAATTCCGCGTAACCGAAAAGCGATATTGTGCGCGATCGTGCCGACTTGTTTGTCACGCTCAGCTGCCAGACCTCGCAATCCCGATCCAAAGGCACATAATACGTCGCGTCGGACGCGATGCCTTCACACGTCGTGTTGAACGTCGTGTAGCCGAGACCGTGCCGGCATGTCGTTTCATAGCCGTTCATCCGGCCGACGGGCTGCCAGGACGCCGACCAGTATGCTTCTGTCTCATCATCACGCAGGTAGATATAACGTCCCGGCTTGTCGTCACTGTTGAAGCGGTACCTCAGAATTCTTCCCTTCGCCCCGCTTTTGACGAAACTGTATCCGCCGGCGTTGTTCGATATAATTGCGCCGTACTCCGGAGAACCAAGGTAATTCGCCCAGGGCGCCGGCGTGTCGGGCCTGGTGATCACATACTCTCTATTCTCGACGTCAAAATATCCGTAATTCATAGCGTCATTCTTTGACACTGCCAACGGCGACACCGCGCACGATGTACTTGGACAGCAGGATATAGATCACAATGATCGGGATAATGGCCAGAAAAATCAGCGTATACACCTGGCCCATGTCAAACTTCAGATAATCGGCACTGCGAAGCTGAGCCACGAGAATTGGCATCGTTTTCTTTTCTTTTGAGCGCAGCAGCAGTGACGGGATGAAGTAATTGTTCCACGAACCGACGAAGGTAAAAATCGCCTGTACTGCCAGCGCCGGCTTCATGATCGGAATGACCACACGATTGAACGTTCGAAACTCACTGGCACCGTCCATGCGCGACGCTTCAATGACGGCCTTCGGCAGGTTGCTTTGCATGTACGAGTACATGAAATAGAAGACAATCGGAGATGCAACGCTCGGCAGAAACAGCGGAACAAGAGAGTCCAGCATATTGAGGCTGCTCATCCAGCGCAAAAAGCCAAGCGCCGACACTTGTGCCGGAATCATCATGATCATCATGATGAATGTAAACACGAGCTTCTTGAAACGGAATTCATAGATGTGAATGCTGAATGCCGTCAGAGCCGAAAAGTAGGTGGCCAGCAAAGCCGATGCCCCAGCCACAAAGAGACTGTTGATAATGCCCTTGACAACAGGCACTTCCTTGTTGGCGAGGACGTTGTTCAGATTGCGGGTGAAAAAATTATCCGGCAAAATGGAGAATCCCTTCTGGATCTGCGAATGGAGCCGGGTAGAATTGACAATCAGGATGTAAAACGAAAAGAGGCACAGCACGCTGAGCAGAATCAGGATGACGTAGCGCAGCACCCGGTTTGCTTTGTCCACAGGCATTAGTGTTCGCCTCCCTTCAGCTTGACCGGCTTCGGTTCCCGTTCGGTAAGGTTTCGGTAGATGATCACGCTCAGAATGGCGGTGACGATAAAGAGGATGACTGAAAGTGCGCCAGCCAGACCGAAGTTTTTGGAAAACAGATGCTTGTTCAGATACATGATCATCGTCATCGACGTCCGATTTGGTCCGCCGGAACTGTTTGTCAGAATCTGCGGCACATCAAACATCTGCAGACCGCCGATGAGTGACGTAATCAGAACGTAGACGAGGATTGGCTTGATCGAGGGTATCGTCACATCCCAGAATGTCCGCCACGTGCTGGCACCGTCAATCTGCGCCGCCTCCAGTATCGAGTTGTCGATGCCCATGATGCCCGCCATCAGAATGATCGTTGTATTGCCGAACCACATGAGAAAATTCATCAGGGCGACAAGTCCGCGGGTTCCGGCCACATTCTGGAGAAAACTGATGCGTTCATAACCCATGGCGACAAGGAGATTGTTGATCGGACCGATATCGGAGAACAAGGCCCAGAACAGCATGGCGAAAGCAGCCGCCATGATCAGATTCGGCATATAAATAACCGTCTTGAAAAAGCCGGTGAATCGCAATTTTATTTTCAGGCTGGTAAACCAGATGGCAAGAATCATCGCCACCACGATCTGCGGGATAAATCCAAGCAGCCAGATGAATATCGTATTGAAGGCATACTTCGGCAAATCCGTTTCAAGAAGGATCGTCTTGTAGTTTTCGATTCCGACATAATTCGGTCCGATCTGTTTCAGACCGCTCATGTAGTTTTCAAAAAAACTGTAGTAAACAGTCGAGAAAAGCGGAATCAGCGAAAAAACAGTGTATACGACAAAAAAGGGCACGAGAAAGATGTAGCCCCACTTTTTGTAGCTGATAGAGTTCCGCTTTTGACTTGATAGCATCTTCATTGTCACACCTGTCAGCGGATGACAGAGGGGGGAGATAAACTCCCCCCCGTCTCAATCCGGAATCTGTTACTCGGGTCTTGTCAAATCAGGATACGTTTCAATGACAGCCGTGTAGAAATTGTCGAGCGCGGTGTCATAGTCGACGTTGCCGTTGAAGTAATCAACAAAGGCTTCCTGCAGGTTCTCGTTCATGCCCTGGTCATAGGCCGACATGTTGCTCATGTCAATGCCCTTGGCCGATTCGACGAACAGTGCAATGTGGTTTTGGCCGCCGAGGAAAGCGGACGCAAACTCATCGTCCGCGGCCAGTTCGGCCATGGCCTCTTCATGGTTCGTGAAGTCTTGTGTGTCTTTTGTGATCTGCTGCATCGTGTCTTTGTCGCACGTCATCGTGTACATGATGTCTCTCACGAGTCCAAGATTGTCAGAACCTGCCGCTGCGGCCAGCCAGCTGCCGCCCCAGTAGAAGTTCTGCGGTCCTTCCACGACGGCATAGTCGCCGTAGATGCCGTTGCCGACAGCCTGTTCCGCTTCAGGATCTTCGAGAGCGTTGCCCAGCAGAGTGAAGTTGATGCCCCAGGTTGAATAGAAGAATCCAAACACATTGGAACCGGGACCCTGGTCAGCTGACCATTGATCGTCCCACAGTCTCGATTTGTTGTGGTAACCCTTGTCGGTAAAGTCTTTCGTCAGTTCGATCCACTTCACCATGTTTTCGTCCAGGTTGATCACGTTGTTTTCGTCAACCCACGGATTCGTCATGTTGTTCGAGAACGGCCGGTAGGCGTCATCGAAGCCGGACAGCATTTTGTAATCTTTTGCCGCCATTTGCTCGGCGACGGCTGCGAATTTGTCCCAGTCGGACAATGCTTCCTGAACGGCTTCAGGATCGTCTGTGCCCAAAACGTCCAGGGCAATCGAACGTCTGTACGCGAACAGGCCTGGCGTGGCTTGCCACGACGTGCCCTTGATCGCGCCGTTTCCGTCAGTCACGATTTCCTGCGTGTACTTGTATTGACCGGCGAGGTCTTCTTCGGTCAGGCCGACGTCATTCATGATGTCCAGAGTGAAGTCGCTGTCGACATACTTGAGCGCGTAATCGGCTTCAAGCAGGAACAGGTCGATCTTGTCGTCATCAGCGGCGTTTTCCTGATCCAAAAGCGCCTGGTCAAGCGCATTTTGATAGGCGTTGTCGGTACTCGGCACGATCGTGAATCTCACTTCAACGTCCTCCGGAACCAGACCGGCACCCTGGAAGTACGTCTCAAACAAGCCTTTGAACTCCTCGTTCCAGCCCCAGATGTTCAACACCTTGCCGCTGTCGGCCGTTTCTGCTTTGACACTGCCGCCCAGTACGACGGGTGAAAGCGCCATCACAAGCACCAGCAGCAATGCAATGATGCTTCTTGATTTCTTCATGATTTCTTCCTCCTTCGATTTGTCTGCCCTATGGCTTCATAGCGCATATTATTCAGAATCCAGCTTCTTAACTGAATTTCCAACCAACAATTGTCCTTCGATCCAGATCTGCTTTGCGATGTACGTTTTCTGATCGACGATGGCATCGACCAGGTTTTTCGCCGCTTCGGTGCCGAGCGCATCCGTGTCCTGCCTGAATGTGCAGAGCTTCGGCCGCAGGACCTGAGACAAGTAAATGCCGTCATAGCCGGCGACACTGATATCTTCGGGAATGGAGAGTCCCTGCTTTTCAATTTCATTCATACCGCCGATATAAGAAAAATCATCCGGATACATGATGCATGTGGGCGGGTCTGAAAGACTCAGCAATTCTCTCGTCGCCAGTCCGCTTGACTGCGGATCATGGTAGCGGGCAGGCTTGATGTAATCGTTCGGCACCGTGAGATTCAGCGCCCTGCACGCCTTGTGAAAGCCGGCCAGCCTTCGTTTCGTTACAGACGTGTTTTCACCGTGTATGTAGGCAATCTTCCGATGACCGCTTGCGTAGATATGGTTCACCAGATCTTTGGTGCCGCGGAGATTGTCCGACAGAATCGCCGTACAGTCATTGAATATGTGGTCTATGGTAATCGTCGGAATCTCGCTTTGCACAAGTTCGACGACGTCAGGATCGTTAAAGTCAACACAAGCGACCACGACTCCGTCACACTTGCGGTATTTGCAGTGGTCGTAATAACTCATCTGCATGTTGCCGATGTTGTGACTGATAAAAGTGATGTCGTACCCGAGACGTTCCGCTTCCACTTTAAAACTGTTGATAACAGCTGAAAAATATTCATGCGCCAGGCCGCTCTGCATCTCATCGATAAACAGCACACCCAAATTGTTCGAGCGGTTCGTTTTCAGTGAGCGTGCGGCCGAATTCGGCAAATAGCCCATCTCCATGGCCGTTTGCTGGATAATCGCGGTCGTTTTCTGACCAATTTCCAGCGAGCGGTTCAAGGCTTTGCTGACCGTAGATGTTGAGTATCCGCATCGTTTAGAAATGTCTTTAATCGTAACCAAGTTTGCCCCAATCTGCGCGAACACGATTTCGCTCCATGTCACATTTTCGATGATAGGCTGAAAATATACCCATGTCAAGCGAGATTCGGCCTGTGTTTTTAGTAATTTTGACAGGGATAAACACGTGAATTGCCACAAATCCATAAATGATTTACTATGGGAACAACATCAGCGAAATCGATATAGTAGAGAGGTACCATGAAATACGGCTATTTTGATGACCTGGCGAAAGAATACGTTGTCACTACGCCTCTGACTCCCCTGCCCTGGATCAATTATCTTGGCAACAAAGATTTTTTCGGCCTCATTTCGCACACGGCAGGCGGTTATTGTTTTTGCCGTGATGCCAGGCTGCAGCGCCTGACGCGCTTTCGCTACAACAATGTCCCCGCCGATGGCGGCGGCCGCTGCTATTACATCAAAGAAAAGGGAAAGCCGGCATGGAGCCCGGCGTTTCTGCCCTGCAAGACGCCGCTCGATGCTTACGTCTGCCGTCACGGCCTCGGTTACTCTGTATTTGCCGGCATGAGGGACGGTCTTGCCGGAGAACTGACATGCTTTGTTCCCCTTGATGACCACTGCGAAATTCATCGGCTGTCTCTCTCCAACCAGACTGAATCGGAAAAGACGCTGAAGCTGTTCAGCATGATCGAATGGTGTCTCTGGGACGCTGTCGACGACAGTCAGAATTTTCAGCGCAACTTAAATATCGGCGAAGTCGAAGTGGAAGACAATACGATTTATCACAAGACAGAATATCGTGAACGCCGCAATCACTATGCCTTTTATGGTGTCAACCGGCCGATTTCAGGTTTCGACACGAGCCGTGACGCTTTCCTCGGTCCGTACAGGGGGTTTGACAATCCTCTTGCTGTCGACCGGGAACAAAGCCGGCAGTCGATCGCGCACGGCTGGTATCCGATCGGCTCGCACCAGATCGACATCGTTCTGGCACCGGGCGAAACGACAACGATTATCTATGTTTTGGGTTATGCGCAGAACGAAAGCGACGACAAATGGACAGCGCACGACGTCATCAACAAGACAAAAGCCAAAGCCGTCCTGGCGAAATACGAATCAGAAGAAAGTGCAGAGCAAGCGCTCGATCGGCTGAAATCATACTGGACAGAACTCCTGAGCAAATATCAGGTGAAGAGCAGCAACGAGAAAATCGACCGCATGGTCAATATCTGGAACCAGTACCAGTGCATGGTCACGTTCAATCTGAGCCGAAGCGCGAGCTATTTTGAGAGCGGCATCGGCAGGGGGATGGGATTTCGCGACAGCTGTCAGGATCTTCTTGGTTTCGTCCATCTGATTCCGGAACGGGCACGCGAGCGCATTCTGGACCTTGCCTCAATTCAATTTGAGGATGGCAGCACGTATCACCAGTACCAGCCGCTGACGAAACAGGGGAATCATGCCATCGGCTCCGGTTTCAATGATGATCCGCTCTGGCTGATCGCGTGCACAGCCGCCTATATCAGGGAAACGGGCGACAAGAGCATCCTTTTTGAAGAAGTCCCCTTTGATCACAAACCGGGCAGTGAAGCACCGCTTTTTGAACATCTCAGGCGGAGCATCACGTACACAGAGAATAACAGGGGGCCGCACGGCCTCCCCCTGATCGGGCGTGCCGACTGGAATGACTGTCTGAACCTCAACTGTTTTTCCAGCGAGCCGGGCGAAAGCTTCCAGACGACGTCCAACTTCGACAGCAAAATCGCCGAAAGTGTCTTCATTGCAGGCATGTATGTAAAGTACGCCGCGGAATATGCGGAGCTTTGCGAGCGTTTCGGGGATGCTGCGGAGGGCAAGGCGATGCGTCAGCGGGCACACAGCATGGAAAAAATTATCTGCGAGCACGGCTGGGACGGCGCCTGGTTTTTGCGCGCATACGACGCCTTTGGAAACCGCGTGGGCAGCCAGACCTGCACAGAAGGACAAATTTTCATTGAGCCGCAGGCGATGTGCGTGATGGCCGGCGTCGGACTCGAAAACGGCTTTGCAGAAAAAGCGCTGAACTCCGTCCATGAGAAGCTGGTCACGGATTTTGGTGTGGAACTGCTGGCTCCGCCTTACACGGCGTACCGGCAGGAACTCGGTGAAATCACAAGCTACCCGCCTGGCTACAAGGAAAACGGTTCAATTTTCTGTCACAACAACCCGTGGTTCAGCATTGCGGAAACGAAACGGGGACGAGGCAATGAAGCCTTTGCCATTTATCGCAATATCTGTCCCGCTTACGCGGAGGAGAAGAGCGATATTCACGGGACTGAGCCGTATGTATACAGCCAGACGATCGGAGGGCGAAGCGGACACTCATTCGGTGAGGCGAAAAACAGCTGGCTGACCGGAACAGCAGCCTGGTCGTTCGTCAATATCAGCCAGGCTATCCTTGGCATCATGCCCGATTACGACGGCTTGCGCATCGCCCCCTGCCTTCCGGATGAACTGTCCTCATATCGCGTGGAACGCGTTTATCGGGGCTGCCGGTATCGCATAACGGTAGAACGGACTAATCGCAGCAAACCGGAGATTGAAGTCAACGGCAACCTGATCGAAGGCAATCTTATTCCCGCGCAGACATCTGCGACATGCGACGTTCGCGTGCGTCTCTAAAACAGTCAAATAAAAAACTGCACCGAAGTTTATGTCTTCCGGTGCAGCCCAATGCTCGTCTCTATGACACTCAGCGCTTGCGCTTGCGCGCCGCTTCTGACTTCTTCTTGCGCTTGACGCTTGGCTTTTCATAGTGTTCTCTTTTTCTGACTTCAGCCAACACACCAGAACGCGCGGTCAAACGCTTGAAGCGCCTGAGGGCACTGTCAAGGGTCTCGTTTTCTTTTACACGAACTTCCGACAACTGTATCCCCCCTTTCACCGATGAGAAGTCACGGCCAGGCCGCGCTACTGCATTATACGGACCAAAGTCCGATATGG
>DUPJ01000091.1 GCA_012838355.1 Clostridiaceae bacterium | reverse complement strand
CTCAGCCCGCAAACATCCAGCATTTCCACCCGTCGGGCCATCGCGTCTTCCTCCTGATTGACAATTTTGTCCTGATCCGTCGCCTGCGGCACACTTCCCGGCAGCTCCGGATCGTCCAGCGATGACGCGAGATCCGTCATCGTCCGCAATCCTCCGACAAGATTTGACACGTGAAATCCGTTGGCTTTCAATATGCGTTCAGCCACATACCCGCGCAGACCGACGGCGCAGAATACGAGATAGTGCGACTCCTTTTGCAACTCGCCAAGCCGTGTGCGCAGGACCGTCAGCGGGATGTGAACCGCGTCCGGCACAGGCTGAGCCATCGCCTCCGCATCTTCCCGTATATCGAGCAGCCGATAACTGTCTGGGTCGGCCTGCCACTCCGCGTACGTCACGGGATCCGAGAGGCCGTCCAGAACGTTCACCGCCGTATAGCCGGCGAAATTAACCGGATCCTTCGCGCTCGAATACGGGGGGGCGTAAGCCAGTTCCAGCTGACTCAAATCGTCCACGGATGCCTTGAAATGGATGGCTGTGGCGATCGTGTCGATCCGCTTGTCAACGCCGTCATAGCCGACGATCTGCGCGCCGAGCACGCGTCGGTCAACGCCATAGATGAGTTTCAGGGTCATGGGCAGTGCGCCCGGGTAATACCCGGCGTGACTCATCGGGTGGATGATGCTGACATAGTAGTCTTTCTTGTATGTATAGCCGGCTCGTGCGAGCGCTTTTTCATTCATGCCGACACCGGCCACGGTCAAATCGAAGACGCGCGCAATGCCGGTCCCCATCGTACCGTCATAAGGCTCCGGTTTCTGCTTCAGGATATTTGCGGCGACGGCTCTGCCCTGCTTGTTGGCCGGTCCCGCGAGCGGAATCATGGTGTCGGTGCGAAGCACGAAGTCCTTCACGCCGATCACATCACCGACGGCATATATGTCCGGATCGGACGTCTGCATGTTCCGGTCGACCTGGATTCCGCCTCTGTTTGTCAGTGCAAGGCCCGCATCCCGCGCAATCTCGCTGTTCGGCCTGACACCGATGGCAAGCAGCACCATATCGGTGTCAATCGTATCGCCGCTCATCAATCTGACGGTCTTTCCCTCGTCTTCAATCGCTGCGAGGCCCGCACCGAGCATGACTTTGATACCTTTGTGAATCAGATGATTTGCCACCAGTTTGGCCATGTCGGCATCGACCGATGCCATCACCTGATCGGCCATTTCAACGAGCGTCACCGAGATACCGCGTTCGACCAGATTTTCAGCCATTTCCAGCCCGATAAACCCGCCTCCCACGACGACCGCGTGCCGTGGTTTCGTTTCCGCGACGTGAGCTGCATCGGCATCGACATCGGGCACACTCCAGAGCGTGAAGACCCCGGGGGAATCGATGCCGGGAAGCGGCGGTACAACAGGTCTCGATCCGGTCGAGAGGAGCAGCTTGTCATAGCTGAGCCAGTATTCGCCACCAGTGCGCCAGTCTTTTACCAGCACCTGTTTTTTCTGCGCGTCGATCTTCGTCACTTCATTTTCCGTGCGGATATCGATGTTGTACTTGGCCTCAATATTTTCAGCCGTGGTGACAAACAGGGCATCTCGTCTGGCGATGACGCCGCCGACATAATACGGCAGACCGCAGTTTGCAAAACTGACATACTTGCCTTTTTCCAGCAGGATTATTTCCGCCTTTTCGTCCAGACGTCGCAATCTGGCAATGGCGGTGGCTCCGCCGGCCACGCCTCCGACCACAACAATTCTCATCTATCGTTCCTCCTTGAACAGGGCAGCCATGATATCCCTGATATCGTCGCGCCTGCATGCATAAAAAACCTGGTTGCCCGCTTTGCGTGCTTCCACGATCCCATTCAGCCGCAGTTTGGCAAGATGCTGCGAGATCGCGGACTGAGACACATCCATGCAGGATGTGATCTGCGATACATTCAGTTCGCCTTCGCCGAGCAATTTTTGCAAGAGACAAAGCCTGACCGGATTAGCCAGAAGCTTCAGTATGCCGGCAGTCGCCGTCATGCTTTCCATATGTTTTCTGAATTCAGCCGACATCGCTATCCTTTCGCGGGTTGCCGCTGCTTTCGGCAAATCCCGCGAAACATTAGCACATTATAATATTCTTATCAAGAAACGGAGCACGCGAATCTAGTTCCGGATATCGCGTTTGTCAAAGAAATGGTAGGTGCCGCACACAAATCCGACGACAAGGACAGCCGACAGAACGAGCACCCAAGTCCTCATATCCCCGTCAAACATCACCTTCAGCGACACAAAGTAGCGAAACGGCGTGAGAAACTCCAAAAAATCAAGGTCACTGTTCAGATCAATCAGGGCTTTGAGCAAAAACGTGCCGAGAATTACCTTCGTTGCCAGCCCGGCAGCTCGCGCCGCGTTCCTGCTCGCAGCACCGAGAAAAAGGCCGATCGCAAGGAAGACGAGCTGGACTACGAGCAAGGCAGCGAACAGGCGCAGAATCGGCACATTCAGCGAGGGGCCGTCCGTGTTCAGGGAGGCGACCGTTGCCATGGACGCAAGCATCGTGAACACATTAAGGAGCATCACAAAAGTCAGTGCCGCCAGTATTTTGGACGTGACCGCCCGCCGCCGTGCGATCGGTTTGACGAGCAGGAAATCCGCCGTTTTGTCCCGCTCTTCCTTGGCGATTATTGCCGTGCCGAGCAGGCAGCCATGCGACGCCGTCAGAAGCAAAAAGTAGAGAAAAAAGATGCTGTAAAAAACACCGAGCGAACTGAGATCGAGGCCGGGCTCCATGCCAAGTATCATCAGAAGCGGAGGCGGCAGCGCTTCAAATATCGCGTTCGCGGAATCGCCCGTCTCGGCAAACGCGGCGAATTTCATCATGCCGACGTAGATCAGGAAGAGCATCGACGCTGCCCACAGAAAGAACGCTTTGTAATTGGCACGCAGTTCACGCTTGTACATGTTCATGGCGAGCTCCTCAACCGGCGAAATCCTTTTTGCGGTAAATCAGCCAGGCCAGCAGGCTGAAACCGGCAAAAACGATCAGCGTCGCAGCAATATAAGCAGCATCGTATGCCACATTTCGAATCAGGTCCGATCCTTTGAAATAAGCGAAAGGGGTGAGAAAACTGAGTTTGCGGTCACGCAGGGATTCATGCAGCATCTGAAGCGCGAAAAAGAAAAACACAATGCCAAGGGTGAGCGGCACTGCGGATTTCAATTTCTGTGCTGCAGCCGCCACGGCGAATCCGAGGCCGACAAAGAAAAGTTGAACAAAGAAAACGGATCCGGTCATCAGGAGCATGAGGCGGGGTGACATCGGTTCTTCCAGAATGAATCTGACAAAAACGAATGCGGTGATCCAAAGCAAAATATTCTGAACCACGATCTGCACCAGAACCGCTGTGAATTTCGCCCCGAATATCCGGGCTCGGCCGATTGGTTTCGTCAGTAGAAAATCCGTCGTTTTGCGGCGTCCCTCTTCAGACAGAAGCGTAAGCGATTGTTTCAGTGCGAAGACGGCACCGATCAGCGTGATATAGCCCAGCAAAAAAGCAAAATACCCTTCGATCGTCGCCATATCTACATCGGCGAATCCGAAAGCCGCCCTGAATTCAAGCGGAAAGTTTTCCAGTATGTCATTTAACAGCTGAGCGTCCGCCCTGAGTGTCCGGAAGAAAACGCCGAACACGACAAGCGTGCCCGATATCGCCAGGGTAAAAGACAGCCAGGAGCGCAACGAGCGCTTCATTTCTTCTGCAAATACATGCATCGCCGTCTCCCCGCCTATTCAATATCGCTGTAGTAATGCATGAAGATTTCTTCCAGATCGGGTTCTTCGATGGTGAGATTCTTCAGCGGTGCCGCACTGACACGGCGGACAAGATCGTTGATGTCGCCGGCAAAGAGGAAGGTTACTTCGCCATTTTCACGTGTCAGTCCGCTGACACCGGGCGCTTCAGCGATACTGTCCGGTACGCCGCTGATGAACTCCAGGCGTACTTTTCGGTAAGCCGTCTGGCGCAGCGCGTTGATCTCCTCCAGTTTGATGACACGTCCCTCTTTGATGATGGCGACACGCGAGCAAAGCTTTTGAACCTCGCTCAAAATATGCGAGGACATGAGCACCGTGGCACCGTTCCTGTTTTCTTCACGGATCAACTCAAAAAATTTCTTTTGCATCAGCGGGTCAAGACCCGAAGTCGGTTCGTCAAGAATAATCAGTTTGGGCCGGTGCAGAAGCCCCTGGACGATGCCGACCTTCTTTTTGTTGCCGTAGCTCAGATCATCGATTTTGCGGCCAAGCTCGAGATCCATGATCTCGGCCAGCTCATGAATGCGGTTCAAGTCGACCCTGCCGTAGAAAGAGGCAGAATATTTCAATAGTTCCAGCACCCGCATGTTGTCATAGTAGTAAACCTCCGCCGGGAGATAACCGATGCCGCGGCGTATTTCACTGCCGTACCTGATGCAGTCGCGTCCAAAGATCGTCGCGCTGCCGGACGTCGGAAAAAGCAAGCCGAGAAGTGTGCGGATCGTGGTCGACTTGCCAGCCCCGTTCGGCCCGATAAAACCGAATATTTCACCTTGCCGCACGGCAAAGCTGACGTCAATAATGCCGCGTGCCTTGCCGTAGTATTTCGTCAATTTGCTGATTTCAATTACGTTATTCAAGATGAACCTCCCGAAGCATAGGGACTGAATGCGAGAGTACGGATCAAGTGCAATCGTATAACGAAATGGGCCGCTTGTACACGCAGCGTCTGCACAAACGCCGATCATGTCAATAAATAGAAACGTACGTTATGGTGCCAGATGTTCAGTTGGCTTGTTCATGCAAAACATTGATATTTGTGCTAGATTGTCTTGCACTTATCATCGTGAACTCAGGAGGTTTACTGCGCACCGACTTCATTCGTTTCGCACTCGACCCGCTGGTCGACCAGTTCGTGCGTCTGCACGAAGACTTTTATCAGGATCATAAACTGCATTACGTCAATGTGGAGTGCGCCGCCGTTCATCCGCTGCCGGAGCAGCCGTGGCGGGACGGACTTGGCATTTTCTACCCTGCCCTGTTCGAAGAAACGGCGGACGAGATCAAGGATGTACCGGCCGGATTTATCGGGCAGCCGCCGTTTGAACCGTTCCCGCCTGACCGTTTTACGGCGGAGGCACAGGAAATGATTCCCCGCATGCCGAAGGAGTTTTTGATTCCGGCGCATCTGATCCCGCTTGCCAAAGCCGTCCGCGGCGGCGACTGCCTGGCCATTTTGCTGCAGGGGCCCTCCGGCACCGGCAAATCGATCGCCTGCAAATTAATCTGTGAATATGTCGGGCTCCCGCTGATGGCCGTGATCAGCTGCACGGAGAATCTCGATGAATTCGTGCTCGGCAAGTACATCCCGAAAAACGGCAGAATCGAATTTATGGAAAGCGATGTGACGAAGGCAATTCGTCACGGCGGCGCTGTTGTATTTGAGGAAATCAATTTCGGAAAACCCCAGTATCTGGCTTTTTTGAACTCGCTGCTCGACGACAACGGATTCGTGCGTCTCGACAGCGGTGAACTGGTGCGCCGTCACCCGGATTTTTACTTCTTTGCGACCATGAATGCGGGATACCTTGGGACAAGACAGCTGAACGCCGCTCTATTCAACCGTTTTCAGGCCGTGGTCACGCTAAACGAGCTGTCGGAATCGGCAATCCGGCGGATGCTCCTGGCTCGCATCCCGGCGTGTGAAGCCAATCTCGACAATATGCTGGCTGTCTACCACAAGATCCGTCTGCGCATCATGCAGGAAGAGCTGGATGCGGT
>DUPJ01000001.1 GCA_012838355.1 Clostridiaceae bacterium | reverse complement strand
TCTTCTTCGGATATTTCGACGAGCTGTGACGCCTTGATGCCAAACTCCGTCGCGACGATTTCCGCCGTGTCGTAGTCAATCTCCTGATTGAGTGTGGCGAGCACGCCATATCCCATCAGCTTCATGATAACTTCGGCTGTCGTCTTCTTCAGCATTTCAGCCAGTTCCTTGACGGTCAGGCTTGATGGCAGTGCCACTTGCTTCAGCTGCGACACCTGACGCGGAACATCGGAGTCTTTCGACTTGCGTCGCGAACGCTGTCTGACGTTCAAATTGCCTTCTTTTGAACGATCATCACGCTGGGCATGACGATCGCGCTGACGTTTCGAGTCGCGCTGTCCGCGGCTTTGGCGCTTGCCGATATCGCCAACGGGTGCGGCGGGCTTTGCCTGGCTCTGATAGGGTGACCGGGTCTGGCGCGGTGCGTCATCGCGGTCCTTGTCACCAGTTCCCTGCACCGGTCGCGGACCTTGTCCATACCGTTGTCCCGGTGCCGGACGGCCTCCGGGTGCACTCGGTCGACCACCGAAATCCCGACGCTGTCCGGGGCGTGCGCCCTGCGGTGCGCGACGGGGCGGCGCGGCATCGGCTTCACGGCCGACATAACTGCCGCGCTGCGGTCTGAATGGTGCCGGTCGGCTTGCCAGCGGCGTAGGCTGAGGCGGCTTCGGCTGCTTAAGCTGTGACTTGGGCGCTGCCGGCTTGACGTGTGCCGGGGATTCCGCTTTCGCAGCCGGTTCTTTCGCTGTCACGTCTTTTGGAGCTGCCGGTGCAGCCGCCGCGGTTTTTTCCGCCCTGGGCTTGGCAGCCTGAGGTTTCTCCACCGGTTTTTTCGCAGGATCGTCTGCCTGCGGGGCTTTGGCAGCTGCTTTCGCCGGTGCAGCCGCGGGTTCAGGTTTTGAATCCGGAGCTTTTGGCGTTTTTGCTATCTCAGGTGCCGGCGCATCCGGTGTTTTCGTCTCAGCTGGCGCTGCCGGTTTTTCAACCGGAACCTCCACTGCAGCCGGCGTTTCCGGCAAGGCGGCTGCGACCGGCGGCGCGGCTGATTCCCGGTCGACCTTCGCCTCAGCCGCGGCGGGTTTCGAATCGTCTGCTTTCTTTTCGGCAAGGACTTCGCTTGCCGGCTCATCAGGCGTATCCTGCGGTTTCTTTTTCTTCACCACTTTTATCACGCTGGTGATGATCTTGCCGGAAATGCCCTGCATTTCCAGGGTCGGTCCTTCCTCGGCCGGTTCCTCCGGCTTTGGTTCGGCTGCGACCTCGGCTTTGCTTTCATCCTTCGCGCTTTTTTTCGTTTTTGGCACGGCAGGTTCGAGCGGTTCAGCCAGCGACTCATCTTCGGCCTGGCGCTTCATTTGCCGCAAAGCCTCTTCTTCACTGATAAATCCTGCTCGGAGACCCGATCCTGCTTCTTCTCTTTTTGCCATCTATCCTTTATTCCTCCGGTATGCCGGTTACTTTGCTTCCGGCCGGTATTTTTCTTATGAGGTTTTCGGCAAACCCCTTATCGGTGAGACCGACAACTGTGCATCGGTCCAGGCCGAGTGCGCTGCCAAGCGTATTCCGATCGTACCATGTCAGCAGCGGTATGCCGTGTCTTTCGGCCAGGCCGCCAATTTTACGCCGGGCGGCTGCTCCGGCATCCGTCGTCATCACAATAAGATAACACGGTTCGCGTCTGAAGCGATCCAAAAACCGGTCCTGACCGGCCAAGACTTGTCCGGCCCGGCGGGCAAGCCCCAGATGCTGCAGAAACGGATCGGTCATGAATGCTCACCTGCAAGTGCTTCCCAGATCGAATCATCAACCTTCCGTTTCAAATGACGATCCACGATTCCCGCTTTGCGAGCTTTCTCGTGACACTCGGCATTATGACACAAATACGCGCCGCGTCCGTTCATTCGACCGGACGGATCGAGGGATACACCGCCATCCGCTCCATTCACGAACCGGATCAGATCCGGTTTGGCAAAGCGATTGCGACAGACGACACACTGTCTTTCCGGCACGTATTTGACCGCCATGCTGCTATTCCTCGTCGTCTGGCTCCTGGGGAGCATCGGCCGGTTCGTCTGAAACCGCATATTCCTCATCGTCCTGCTCCTGAGGAACATCAGCCGGCTCGTCCGAATACGCATCTTCCCCGTCTTCATCAAGCGATAATTCGAAACGGCTCATAAACTCGTTTTCGATTAATTCCCGATACTGGGACTCGCTCTTGATATCGATCTTCCAGCCCGTCAGGCGTGCGGCAAGCCGAACATTCTGACCTTCCCTGCCGATCGCGAGTGACAGCACATGATCCGGGACCACCACACGGGCAAACTGCTCATCGTCCTCATCATCTTCCTCACCGCCGCTCAAATCGACACGGACGACTTTTGCCGGAGAAAGTGCATTGCTGATGTAGAGCGCAATATCCGGCACCCATTCAATAATATCCACTTTTTCGCCGTTCAGCTCTTCGATCACGGCCTGCACGCGCAACCCTCTCTGACCGACACAGGCCCCGACGGCATCGACATTCGGGTCGTGGGAGAACACCGCAATCTTGGTGCGGGACCCTGCTTCTCTGGCAACCGACACAATTTCCACAATACCGGCGGAAACTTCAGGCACCTCAGCTTCGAACAGCCGCCGGACCAGATTCGGATGGCTCCTCGAGACATAAACGATGGGGCGGTTTTTCCGTTCGTCCACCTTCATGATATAAAATTTCATGCGCTGGTTGAAGACGTAGCCGTCAAGGCGCGATTGTTCATCGTACGGCAATACCGCTTCGGCACGGCCGATGTCGACTGCCACCTCGCGTTTATCCTTGCGCTGAACGATACCGCCGGCCAGTTCGCCGATGCGCCCCGAAAATTCTTCCTGGATGCGGTCTTTTTCGGCCTTGGCCAGACGCAGATTAATTACGTTTTTGGCGGCCTGTGCGGCCAGCCTGCCGAAATCCTTCGGATTCAATTCCTTGACAAGCTCATCGCCGATTTCAAGATCTTCGGAGATTGCACGCGCTTCTTCAAGCAAAATCTCGCTGTTCGGATTGGTCACTTCGGCAACAACGGTGATCGGCTGATACACCCGCATTTCGCCGGTTTCGCGGTTGATTTCGGCCTTGATGCCGTCAGACGGTTTATTCAGGTCTTCCTCGGTGACTCGATCACGGTCGCGCTTCTCGCCCGATTTTATGTCAAATTCGCGCTTATACGCCGACACCAACGCTTCTTCAATGGCTGTGAACAATGTGTCAAGTTCAAGCCCGCGCTCTTTTTCAAGCATTTTCAATGCTTCGATGAATTCCTGATTCATTCTGACTGACTCCTTTGGTCTAAAAACGTATCCCGCGACGAATAGTCGCTGCATCTTTGCGTAAAACGATTTGTTCCGAGCCGTCTTCTCGCCTCAGCGTTACGGCATCTTCGCTGACGTCAGTAAGGACGCCTTCCATGATTTTGTGTCCGTCCATCGCCTGGAAAAACTTCACATCGACATCCGCACCGATATGGCGCCTGAGGTCAGCAGTCGTACTTAGATTGCGATCCAGTCCGGCCGACTGCACCTCGAATACATCGTGATCCGTAATCGCCAATTCACCGGAGATAACAGGATCCGCCATTTCGCTGACTGCAACGCAGTCGTCAATACCGACCCCGCCATTCTTGTCGATGATCAGGCGCAGTATTTTCTTTTCGTGCTCGCGCACCGTTTCCACATCGATCAGGTCAAGGCCAAATCGTGCAACGTCTGCCGTCAGACGTTCCATGATACGCATTTTCTTAGGGTCCGCTTTCGCCATGTTTTTTCTCGCAACGCCCTTAACAAAAGTAAAGAGCGGATGCCCCCGCTCTTTCGTCTCGCGACATGCCTATGATAACAGGCGTGCGCTTACATTGCAAGCAAAATACAGTAATGCCAGCGGGCGTCACATGCGCGCGTTGTATTTTTAGCCCTGCATCGCTACAATTGAAGAAAAGCGTTTGCAGAGGCAGACTGCAGTGAGGAGCTCTATATGGTTGAAGCAATCGTGGGCATGAAAGGCAGCGGCAAAACGCCGATCATGCTCGAGGAGATCGCCGTAGAAGCAGAAGTACCCAGCAACAACATTATCTTTATCGAATACGGCCGCAGGCTCGACCGCCTGATCACACACAAAGTCCGTCTGATCGACATTACGGAGTATCCCGTGCGCGGTTATGACGGACTTCTGGCTTTTCTGGCCGGACTGAACGCCAAAGATTACGACATTACGCATATTTACATAGACAGCATCTCGAGTATCGTCGGCAACGAAGACATGGACGGGCTGACCCGGTTTATTGCCGATGTCGAACGACTGGCTGCGCAGGTTCAGGTCAAAGTTACACTCACAATCAGTCACGAACCGGAGTCGTTGCCTGACGCTATCCAGGCATACGCGCGTAAATAAATTCTGGTTGCATCAGCGCTGTCTGGCACAGCGCTGATGGTCATAAATTTGAAAGGATTTACGGTACAAATAAAATGATTAAAGAATTTAAAGAGTTCATTGCGAAGGGCAATGTCATGGATGCTGCGATCGGCTTTGTTCTGGGTCTCGCTTTCAAGGCTATTGTCGACAGCGTCGTCAATGGTCTCCTGATGCCGATTGTTGGCCTTCTCACGTCCGGTTATGACCTGAGTGCGTGGAAGATTGTCCTGCGTCAGGCAGAGGGTGAAACGCCGGAGGCAGCATTGCTGCTCGGTACGATCATCCAAACGGTAATCTCCTTCGTGATCATCGCATTCTTCCTGTTCCTGGTTGTAAAGGCCCTGAATGCGGCGAGAAATCGCCGACAGAAAGAAGAAGCTGCAGTCGAAGAAGCAGCGCCGGCCGAAGACATCGTGCTGCTCACGCAAATCCGCGATTTGCTGGAACAAAACAAACTGCCGCGCGCGTAAGCTAATTATCTCTTAAGCAGGAGGCTATTCAATGGGACTCATAAAAGTATTCAAAGATACCGTGGGCGGCGTATTCGAAGATCAGTGGCGCGAATTTTTCGTCTGCGACTCACTCCCCAACAATGTGCTGGTACGACGCGGCAAGAAAGCATCATCACGCCGCTCGTCCAATAAAGGCGACGACAACGTCATTTCGAACGGATCGATCGTAACGGTGGCCCCCGGGCAGTTCATGCTGATCACGGATCAGGGACGGGTCGTTGACTTCACGGACGAACCGGGTGATTTTCTCTACGATCAGAGCACGGAAGCATCCATGTTCTACAACGACAAGGGGATCGGCGAGAGCATCAAGAAATCGTTCAGAAACGCGATCGACCGTTTCACCTTTGCAGGTCACCCGGGCAAGGATCAGCGTGTTTACTACTTCAATACGAAACCCGTCATCGCGAATCGGTACGGTACGCCGAATCCGGTTCCATTCCGCATCGTTGACGCCAATATCGGCCTGAACATGGTCATGCCGATCCGGGCACATGGCGAATACGCTTACAAAATTGTAAACCCCCTGTTGTTCTACGTGAACGTCAGCGGCAATGTGACGGAAGACTACACCACGGAGCTGCTCGACAGTCAGCTGAAGTCTGAATTAATGACTGCCCTGCAGCCGGCATTTGCGAAAATTTCCGCGATGGGCATCGGCTATGACGAACTGCCGCTTCACACGATGGAACTGGCCGATGCACTGAACGAAGTCCTGTCCGAAAAATGGACGGAACTGAGAGGTCTCGCTGTCGATGCCTTTGGCATCAGCTCGGTGACGGCGTCCGACGAAGATATCAAGAAATTGCAGGATCTGCAAAGTTCAGCCGTCTTCCGCGATGCCCGGATGGCTGCAGCCGGCATCACAGCCGCTCAGGCGGACGCGATGCGCGAAGCCGCCAAAAATCCGAACGCCGGCGCCTTTGTGGCTTTTGCCGGCATGGGCGCAGCCGGTGCCGCAGGCGGCATGAAGGCCAGTGACCTGTTTGAACAGGCAGCCAGAGACGATGCGGCCAGGGCAGCCCAGGCGGCGGCTGTGCCGCCGATTCCCGCTGAACCGGCGCCGCATCACAGTCCCGATGCCTGGGTCTGCGGAACGTGCGGAACAGGCGGTCATACGGGTAAGTTCTGTGCCGAATGCGGCCAGCCCAAACCGTTGTCAGCAGTGTACCGCTGCGATAAATGCGGCTACCAGCCCGATGTCAGCAAGGGTATCCCGAAATTCTGCCCCGAATGCGGTGACCCCTTTAATGATGAAGACAGGGTTGAAACGGCCGATCGCCCCGAAGCATGATACCCGAAAAGCCCGATCTCACCATAACCGATACGGGTGAGACGGTACTGGCTGAAAAAACAAAACGAGAAACAGATGAAAAATGCCCGCAGTGCGGAGCCGTGCTCACTTTCGATCCCGGCTCCGGCGGCATGCACTGCGGCTATTGCGATTACCGTCGTGACGTCGCCTCAGATGAGCAAAGCGTTGCGGAGCTGTCGTTTGACAGTGCCGAGCACCGCGACAGCATCGACTGGGGTGCGGAAAAAAAGCAGATCATCTGCAAATCCTGCGGTGCCGCATCCATCTATGACCAGCTGGACATTGCAAATGAGTGTCCGTTCTGCGGATCGAATCAGGTCATGCAGGAAAAGGGGGCCGACAGTCTGGCGCCAAATGCTGTCGCCCCGTTTCAGGTTTCGGCAAAGCAGGCGGAAACGCTGTTTGCAGACTGGATAAAGCGGCAGCTGTTTGCGCCGTCAAAGGCAAAGCGGCAAGCCAAGGCCGATCGCTTCAACGGGCTCTACCTTCCCTACTGGACTTTTGATTCCGACACATTCTCCACATACACGGCACGCTACGGCATCGACCGGCGGGTGCGGCAAAAAGACGGCACGTATCGCACAGAGACGACGTGGCGCAACACGTCCGGTACGTTTGACTATTTTGTCGACGACGTCACCGTCCTCGCCTCCAGCCGTCACAGCACGCACAGTTTGAAAGGCATCGAGCCATTTGACTTCCAAAGCCTGAAGCCGTACCGGCCGGAATACCTGGCGGGCTTTGTATCGGAACGGTACTCCGTCGGCATCGATGACGCCTGGCCTCTGGCCAAGGACCAGATCGCGCGAGTCCTGGACGGCGCAATTTCGCACCAGATTCGTGCGAATTACCGCGCCGACCGCGTCTCAAACTTGCGTTTCGACACCACCTTCAGCAATCGCACGTACAAATATGCACTGCTGCCGCTCTGGATGTCATCATTCAGCTACCAACAAAAAATCTATGAGTTTCTGGTCAACGGACAGACCGGAAAAGTCAGCGGCAAGGTCCCGATCTCCGTGATCCGCGTGATCATTGCCGTGCTGCTCGGTCTTGCCCTGCTTGCCGTCGTTCTCTACTTTGCAAACGACGGCGGTTTACGCTTCTGACCGACTCGGGGGCGGCCGCGGCCGCCCCCTTTGTTAAAAAGCAATAATGACAGCAATAATCACTCAGGACATACACTTAATTCCCGTTTTCGATCGCATCGGTCATCAAGACGAACTGAATCGTCTCGATCGATGTATTTTTCTCTGACGCAAAAGACACCGGTACGAAATCACTGCCCAGAATACGCCTCAATTCCGTCTCGACCTGCGCCTCCACATCCTCTGCCATTGCAGCGGTTGCGTCATTGAATGTATTCAGGCCGCCGGCCAGGCTGGCGACACCATCCAGATACTGGGTTAAACCGTCACCGAACGAAGCGGTACCGGCGGCAGCGTCCTGAACTCCGTCTGCAAATTGCCTCAGTCCGTCCTCAAGCCGGCGGCTGCCGATGCGCAGATCGCCGGCACCGTCTTTCAGCTGCACACCTTCTTCACTCAACTGATTCAGGCCGTCATGCAAGGAAGCCACGCCGTCTGCCAGCCCATCTGTCGCGGTCACGCCTGCGGCAATCTCGCCGACGCCGTCCAGGTATGAGCCCAAACCGTCGGCAAACGTCGCCTGCCCGCCGGCCAGCATACTGACGACAAAACGAAGCTGGCTCAGACCGCCAAGGTCTTCGCTGAGTCCGTCGAGACCGCTTTCAAGTGTCGCAAAATTTGTTTCCAGATCCGCAAAACCGGTCGCAAGCGGAGTCAGCGACTCGGACAGCGCCGTGAGCCCGTCGGCAAATTCTGCGAGCCCGTCTTTCAGCGTGATCAGGGCCGATACCTGCTCGTTCAGAGCACTCGATTGAACGGCCATGGTCGCGAGCATCGAAGCGTACGGTTCACTGGCGGCAGCTGCGTCAGTGATGCCGAATCGTGCGGCAAACACGTCGGCCCCTTCGGCAGGCGGCGCTGACTCCGGTACATCCGCGAGACCGGCCAGAAGCATGGTGCCCTCTCCGGCCAGACGGTCCGCGCCGCTCTGGTAAGCCGTCAATCCCTCGTTGAGTGACGTCAATCCCGCGGAAAACTGCGCGGCACCGTCAGTCAAATCCGACAATCCTGAAAAATCCTGCTCCGCGATACCGTCTGAGAGGCTCCCAAGTCCATCTCGAATGGCATTCGCGCCGTCTTTCAGCGCATCCGTTTCTGCGGCCAGCGTCTCCAGCCCTTCCGCAAGTCCCAGCACACCGTCATGCAGCAAACCGGCACCATCGGCCGTTGCTTTGACACCGTCAAGATAGGCGCCGATGCCGCTGCGAAAATCCGTGATGCCGAAGCGCAGCGTTCTGGCACCAGACACGATTTCCTGGCCGGCTTCGCCAAGTTCACCGAAACCCTCAGCCAGCTCGGCAAATCCGTCCGTCAGCGCGGCAGCCGATTCCAGGAGCGCGTCACCGCCGTCCGACAGTGCCGTAACAGCATCAAAGAGTTCCTGAACATCAAACGATTCGTCTGCCGGGATGAGGGATTCAAGATCGACATCGTAATTGAGCGGCACAGCAGCAATTTGAATACCGGGCATAGCAAAATCCTGCACCGTGGCCGAAACGGCAAATGTGTCTTCCTGACCGGGCAAACTCATGAACGTCACGGCACTGGCATCACCCGTCATGGCCACCGTTCCATGTTCGGCAGACACGTGAATGGCATGTTCGAACGGCAGGCTGACCGTGGTCTGGATCGCGTAAAAATCGCTGAAGGCATGGTAGTCCTCATGTTTTTTTATGCTGACAGACAGGACCAGTTCACCCGATTTTCCGGACAGCTCATCCATCGGAACCGGATTCCCGTCGAGCAGCGCTTCAATGCGAAACAGCCAGGGAAGTTCCGGATTTGCCAGCTCGCCCTGATAATAGAAACGGCCCGGATCCGACGTTATCTCGTAGTGATCATCAAGCTCCGTGATCTCACCCAGATCGGTCAGGCGGCTGATCGAGAGGTAGTCGCCGTAATCGCTGAAGACGGCGGCCTCCGGCACATCAAAGTGGTTGACCAAAAATACCCGTTCAACCGTACCGTCCCTGGCCAGCTGGCCGAACACCACCTCGATTTTCTGAATGTCACTCGCAGCGTCGGCATTCAAAGGCAGCAGCAGAATCAGGCAGGCCAAGGCGGCTGCCATAAGCTTAAGGCGTG
Source organism: Clostridiaceae bacterium (assembly GCA_012838355.1). Lineage (GTDB taxonomy): Bacteria > Bacillota > Clostridia > Saccharofermentanales > DTU023 > DUPJ01. Next base: position 18,904 of record DUPJ01000001.1, on the reverse strand, counting down.
TTTTTTGTTTCATGAGATAACCCTTTCCTGGTTTTCTTGCCAAAGGTCAGCGGATCAATCAGGCGATCACAAAACGCCAGTGCCGACGGTACGACGAACAGCACCATGAAGAGCGAGATCAGGGCTCCGCGTCCGAGGACAAGTCCCAGTTCGCTGACAATCGTGATCGAGGAGACGATGCTGAGCGAGAAACCTGCGCCCGCCAGTATCAGAGCCGGCGGAATCACCGAGCGGGCGGTCTGACCGGCTGCGGCGGCAGCAGCTTCCCATTTCGGTTTTTGCCGACGTTCATCGAGATAGCTTTGCGTCAGAAAGATTGCGTAGTCGACCGTCGCCCCCAGCTGTACCGTGCTGATAATAAGGTAGCCGATATAACTGATCGGCAGACCCTGCAGATACGGAATCGCGAGATTGATCCAGATTGAAAGCTCGATCGCAAGCACAAGGAGCAGCGGCAGCAAAAACGACTTGAACGTAAATAAAATGACGAGCGCGACCGCGAGTATGGCCAGTCCGTTCACGATGAGATCATCTCTCTGGATGGTGTCACGCATATCGACCAGACTGAAACTGCTTCCGGCAAGATAGCTGTTCTCCGGAAAATGATGCGCGGTCAGCTCACGTATCTGCTCGGCCAATTGAAACGTTTCATCGCTTTCGGCCGGTACATCGGCCACCAGAATGAGACGGCTGAATTCGTCCGAAATTAACAGCCGGCGCTCTGCTTCGGGCAGAAAATCTTCCGGAATGCCCCGGCCGACCATACTGGAATAATCGATCACGGACGTGATGGCCGGCAGCTCATTCAAGTCGTCAACCAATTGTGCCTGTATGTCGAGATTGGCTCGCGGCACCAGAAGTACCATCTGTTCGTGCCGACCGAAACGCGACCTGATTTCTGCCTGGTCTGACGCTTCGACTGATCCTTCCGGGTAGGCGCCCATGCCGTACATAAACGAATTTCGGCGGCTGGCACTGAACGCAGGATACGCAGCAAGCAGTGCAAAAATGACAATGAACGGCCCGACACGTGCCGCCAATCGCCCAAACCGCTGAAATGACGGCCAGATATTCTTGTGATTCAGCTTGTCAAGCGGCCGGATCAGAAGCAGGACCAGCACGGGCAGCAGCACCGTCACGGTGACAAAACTCAAGACGACGCCTTTGGCGAGGACAATGCCCAGATTCGAACCGATGCCGAAGCGCATGAAAATAAGCGCGAGAAAGCCAAAGAAGGTAGTCAGCGCCGAAGCGGCAATCGCCGGCAGTGATTTGACGATCGCCTTCTGCATAGCCTCCTCGTCTCGGATACCCGGTCCGCGGTAATCTTCAAAACGATGCAGAAGATAGATCATGTAATCCATCGTGACGGCCATTTGCAAAATACCGGCCACCGACTGAGTGATAAACGACACGTCACCCAGAATCAGGTTGGTGCCGAAATTCAGCAGAACACCAATGCCGATCGTCAACAGAAACAGAAGCGGATTCAGCCAGGATGTGCTGGAGACAAATAAGATGAGCAAAACGAGCGGCAAGGCGACGATCAGAACAGTCGCCACTTCGCTTTTGACCGCATCCTGCGCACTGGCCATGTCGACCAGATGCCCAGACATTGCCCCTCGCTCGGGCAGCCAGGCACGCAACTCAGCAACAGCATCGGACGCCTGCACTTCCGAACTGATCGTGACGGTGTACATCGCCCGGTCGTCCGCATAAAAACTCTGAACGACATCCTCGTCCTGGAGGTCAAGCGGCATCGAAACATTCATCTGATCATCCAGCCACAGCACATCCCGAACAAAAGAAAAATCGGCCAGCTGCTTTTTGACCGTCAGTGCTTCACCGATGTCGGAAACAGGCACCATCACCTGCAGGTTCGGCAGCTCACTGTCGAATGCCTCCTGCATGATGCGGATTGCTTTGGTTGACTCGGTATCCTGCGGCAGATAACTGGCCATGTCGTAATTGACACCGACCTGCAGGAAGCCGAAGACACTGAGAACGATCAGAACCGAAAATATGATCACGATTAACCGCTTGCGCGCGGTTATCCAAACGGCCAGCTGCTGCATGAATGACCTCCACTGTTCCAGCAGTATAGGAACCGGGACGCCATTCTGACTCGACAACAAAGCGATACACCGAAAGATAATCGACAGTTGTTGTCAATCTGTTGCAATCATGAGCGAAGGTTCACAATTGACTCATCGCTGAAACGTGTTCAGTTCACATCCGATTCAAAATCAGGGATGGCAAACGGCAAAAAGCCCCCATGCCATAGAACGCAAGGGGGCATCGTCAAATCTGTGAGCGTCTCTCGCTACTTGACTTCTTTTTTTGCCGATTTCTTACTCTTCTCTTCCTGCGTCTCAAAAGGATCCAGAGCGGCTTTCAGCTCTTCTTCAGTCATCGCCTTTCTCGCTTTCTTGAAAAGTTTTGACTCTTCCTCTTCCATATGCTCTCTCAGAAGTTTCGCCAACTCGCCATACTTTTCCCAGTCAAATTTTTGCTCGTCTTTCTTGTGTTTCTCAATCATCGCAAGCAATCCCGTTTCGGCTTCGTCATGCTCTTCAATCAAGTGCTCAACAAGTTTCTCGGCCTGGCTGTCGACAGGCCGAACCTTCGGGAACAACACATGTTCTTCCGCTTCATGATGTCCCTTAAGCGTCACATAAAGCGCTTCCACATGGCTCCATGTGATACGCTTGGCCTGATCTATTTTTGCCAGCATATCCCGCACTTCATCATGTTCACTCTCAATTTCGGTCAGTACATTTTCGACTTGTTCATCGCGTTCTTTTTTCATGTGATCCTCCAATACAAAATATTATTGAGGCAGACATGTCTCTGAATGTTTATCAGTTTAATTATTTGTTTATAACAATACAACAGAAAACAGCGTTGTTCCGGTTGACGGAATTATGCGGCATCAACCAGAGCAAACCAATTTATTTATTGGAATCTGAATTTCAGTCACGTATTTTTGCGGATCACTCTCAACAAATTGGTCGATAATATTGTAATGAATGCTGTAGTCCGCCAGACTGATGCTATTTTCTGCGGCATAAGCCGCCATGCTGTTCAGGTGTTCACCGATGCTTTCATACGGACCTCTGTAGTGACTTCTCAAAACGTGTCCCGCGTCAAATCGCCTGATATGATATTCGGTGTCTGTCAGATTCGGCAGCAGCGAGGTGTAGGAAACAAGGTCATCCCTGTTGTTGATGCAGGCACCGAATATTTTTGTGTCGGGCGTATAGACGACAACTGTCGGGAAAAAATAAAATACCTCGGAAGCATAAAGATCTTTTTCCAAACCGATCTCAATATAATGTTCGGCCTTTACCGTTTCGGTTTCCCGTGCTGTTTTGTGGCCGAAACGCAATCGTCCGGTACTCGGACCACCTAAATCATCAGTCGGTATTCGTATGGTACCGCTTCTTGAATCTGCCGTTCAAACGCTAATCACACTCCCATCTCCGCATGTGGCTGGCAATCTGATCTTCGGCACCGGAACCGACGTATTTATGGAGGAATCAAATATCCGCCGCGTGTTATCCTCCGTCTGCAAGTCTGCCGGTGTTCCGTACACGTCCCTCCTCGGCCTCCGGCGCACGCTCTCGACTCGGCTTTTCCGCGCCGGTGTACCTGACAAAATCCGGGCGCAGGTGCTCGGACATTCTTCTGTTGTGATTACCGACAACATTTATGTATCCACCGATCAGGGCGATGCGGCCTCCGCGTTTCGCGAGCATTTATAAATGCATAATGTATAGGCATAATTTAGGCATAATGGGAGACCAGCTGATACTTTTCTCCGGCGCACACAAAAAACCCCGAAGCGACTACCGCTACGGGGTTTTGACGTGGAGCCTGTGGACAGATTCGAACTCCCGACCTGCTGATTACAAATCAGCTGCTCTACCAACTGAGCTACACAGGCGTACCAAAAACAGCCTCATTATACTAGTGTCCCAACCCGCGTTTGTCAATCCAAAAAAATCGCCCCGGAAGCTTTCATTTGCCTGCGTCAGCGCTGGCTGTTGCAGCAGCTTCGTTGTACTCACTCGCAAGTGTCTCCATAACCTCTTGAACAGACGTAATCTCTTCGGCACGATAGGCATTCGCTCCGGCAAAAGCAAATCCGCTTTTCATTCTGCCACGCTTTGCATTCATAAGCGCCAGCGAGATGCAGTAGGGGCTCGATTCCTCTTTGCACGTGATAATGCAGTGATAAGGACATTTGGGCGGTCGTTTTTTCCCGCTCTCAACATCAATTAAAAAATCGTTGACGATGGCTCTTCCCGGCAGACCCACAGGACTTTCGATAATGCGGATATCGTCTTCCCTGCAATCAATGTAAGTCTGTTTAAAGCCATCGGAGGCATCACATTCGACAGTCGTGACGAAACGCGTGGCCATCTGGACACCGGAAGCACCCAGCTTCATGAACTGAAAAATGTCCGCACCGCTGTAAATGCCGCCAGCAGCAATGACGGGTATCGTCTTGCCTGACTTTTCCTCTGTTTCCCTGATCGCGAAGATAGTATCCGCTGCGATTTTCTCCAGCCTGATCTCAGGATCCTTGATCTGTTCCTCGCTGAAACCCAGGTGACCGCCTGCCAGAGGCCCCTCAACGACGATCGCATCCGGTGCATATTTGAATTTCTCGAACCATCGTTTGGAAATAAGCGCAGCCGCCCTTGCCGACGATACGATGGGAACAATTTTGGTGCGTGTTTCAGGACCAATGAAAGAAGGGAGACTCAGCGGAAGCCCGGCGCCGGCGAAAATAATATCAATTTTTTCTTCGATGGCCGCCTTAACCATTTCCGTGAAGTTGCTCATGGCCACCATGATGTTGACACCGAGAACGCCCTTCGTTTTTTCACGAGCCTTCCGAATTTCACTTTTGAGTGCCCTTATGTTTGATTCAACGAAATTGCCGGCATAATCCTTTTCGGTCATCCCAATGCCGGCCGCCGAAATAACCCCGACACCGCCTGCATCAGCAACAGCTGCAGCAAGACCGCTCAAAGAAATGCCTATTCCCATGCCACCTTGTATGATGGGCAATCTGGCATTCAGATCACCGATTTTCAGGCCATTGCCAGTCCATAACACGATATTTCTCCCTCGTACTGTCACGTGTCCAATTGTGAAATTGTATGCGCCTGCGGACGCATTGGCAAATGAAACCCGATTATTGGCCGGATGGCCCGATTTCTGTGGCGGTTATCCTGTCACACTGAGTGCTGGCGCAAAAACAAACCCCAAAAGCGGCAGTCGCTTCTGGGGCTTGCTGCCTTAATTTTTCTCTTTTCATCAGCGAATGGGAATAAATCCAATGACTGAGGCATCCGCCCTGGATACCACCAGAATCCGAAAATCGTGGTCAACATAGTCGCCGATCGTCACAATAAAGTCTCCAATACTGAGTGTTTCCTCGGAAATACCGTCCAGCGGCATGAACGCATCCGCATACGCGTCCCAATTGTCATCGTCGAGCATCTCAATCCGGCTTTGATTCATGTCGATCTCCAGGACGAGATCCGGTTCATTTTCGAGCAGATACTGCCTGGCCAGCTGCAGCGCCTCCACCTCATCGATGCCGCTTTCCGGATCGATCGGTTCATATTCGGTCAGGCGCTTTGCCTGCGTCACAAGATAGATCAGTTCCTGAATGTATTCATCCTTGTTTTCAAGTCCGTTCAGTTTATCCAGCACGTCATCATAGCCGGCTGTGCCGCTGTGCTCCGAACGCCTGAGCAGCATGCCGAATTCGGCAAGCGCTGCAGCCAGTTCGACATTTTCTGTGCGTTCTGTGTTGTATGCATCGGATTCGAGCGGGAACTGCATCAGGTGTGAGGTGTCGCCGTTCGGTTCTTTGTAGCGGATACTGACAGTCAGTATTTCATCGTCGGCTGACTCTCCCGCGTTCGTCGGCTTGTTATACTTTCCGGTCACATCCGGAACGATCTGCCCCGATTCATGGTCGGCAATCTCGTACATGATGGTGACGCGGTGTCCGGCGCCGATTTCACCGCCGTCCTTCTTATCGTCCGCGAAATCCTCGGGATTGAGCAGGCGGTCCTCATAGCCGATCAGGCGATAGCCTTTGACCATTTCAGGATTAAATTCAACCTGAAACTTCACATCATTGGCGACGGTGTTCAAGGTGGCACCCATGTCCTGAATCAGGTGTTTTCTGGCTTCCAGGACACTGTCAATGTACCCGTAGTTGCCGTTGCCGTTTCTGGCCAGCGCAGCCAGTTTGTTATCTTTCAGGTTATCAAGGCCAAAGCCCATGACCGACAGATAGACGCCGGTTTCCTTCTTTTCCCTGATCAGGTCGGTCAGTTCGCCCTCGGAGGTCACGCCGATATTCAAATCGCCGTCCGTGGCCAGAATTACGCGATTCGTCCTGTTTTCGTCGAAGTATCGCGCAGCGATTTCGTAAGCCGTCTCAATTCCGGCCGAGCCGTGCGTGCTGCCGCCGGCTTCCAGATTCTCAATCAGTGACATCAGGTGAGTCTTTTCACTGCCGCTGACCCCTTCCGCCAGCACCCGGTCAAAGCCTGCATACGTCACGATTGAGATCGTGTCATCCTCGGTCAGATGCTCGGTCAGCATCAGGAATGCCTGTTTCACAAGGCCAAGCTTATCGGGGGCATCCATCGAACCCGACACATCGATCAGGAAGACGAGATTTGACGGTTCGCGTCTCAGAGTCTGCAGCGGTTCCGCCTGCACACCGACGACGAGGAGCTTTGTCTCCTTATTCCACGGCGTATCGGTCAGGGTCAGGCTGACACCGAACGGATCGCCGGGCTCCGGTGCCGGATAGTCATAATGGAAGTAATTGATCAGTTCCTCGACTCGCACGGCGTCTTTCGGCGGCAGCTCTCCGCCCGACAGATAGCGGCGAACAGTCGCATACGACGCTGTGTCGACATCGGCGGCAAAGGTGGAGAACGGATTTAACAGAACACTTTTCCAGGCATTCTCGTCGACCGTTCCGAATTCCACCGTATCGAATTGGGGATATGGCGCATCGTAAACGGGAAGCGCAAATTCGGCTTCCAAAAACACATCCGGCTCGCGCGTTACGGGAGCCAGCAGCTGAAGCATCTGGCATCCGCTCAAAATGAGGGCCAGCATAACGATAATCAGTGCCGCGGATATAGATCGCACCGGCTGTCGCCGGCGGTCCGAGATCTCTTTCATGATTTTTTCCTCGCTTTCGTCAGGGTCGCGTTTCAACGTTTGGAACGTATTTGTTTGACGAAACGATTCGGGAAAAAGTTCCCGCAAAAAATCACGGATCGAGCGGAAACCCCTGGTCTTTGCTGCGCCGGACCGAATACACGATGCCGCCGGCGACCGTGAGGACAAAGATGCCGCCTGCAATCCACGGCAGAGCGCCGTAATCCGATCGGTCGGGCACTTCAACGGACTCCATCACATAGCGCGTCACCTCAGCCCCGGCAACATCCGTTTCGCGCACAAGCGATTCGCGCAAAAACGTCTCCCGCTGCCGCACCGGACGCGTCATGGCTGCCGCCGGATCCGGTTCGCCGACCAGGCGTTCCGGCTGCCCGTATGTGAGCACAAGCGTCTCGTATTCGGCGTATACCAGTTCGACAAATGCCTCAAGGCCGACTGAACCGCGGCTTTGCTCGATCATGCTGAGGGGGCACTCCTTGCCGTTCCAGTCCCGGTGAAAACGCAGGTTCTCCTTCGGCAGCCCCAGCTGATACAGCACGGAAGCGGCCAGTTTCGCACCGTTCACTTCGGCAGCCGGATAATACCTTCCGTTCGCATAATCGCAGATCTCGATGGCAACCGATGCGCCGTTGCCGTTCAGAAAACGGTCGCCCGCATGGTAGGTCACTTCGTTCAGCGGCGTCAGATGAAATGCCTCTTTGTCGTCGACCACATAGTGATACGTGACACCGGGCGTGTAGGTGAGAATCGACAACTGGTACGCATGCCATTCTGCGTCGGCATAATCTTCAAAGTTTGACGCGTTGTGGACCGTCACATATTCAGGAACCATATCAGTCTGAGCACGCGCCGCCGCCGGCGAAATCTCCGTTTTTACTGTGAGGTCACGGCTTATGCGTTCATCCAGCGTCTTCAGCTGGCCGATGAAGTGCCCCGGCTTTACAAGCTCCCTGTCCGTCGTGTTTTCCGGAAGGCGGATCCAGCCGGTACTGCCGTCCGCAAGTGACAGTTCGACAAAGTCGTACGCTTTTCGGCCGACCATATACAGATTCGGCTCCGCGTTTCGATTCAGGCTGTACCGTTCATGATCCGACGGCTGATCAAACAGCGGCAGCGCCGTCTCCAGCTGAAATGTCATTTTGGGGTTAAACGTCTGAATTTCGAGCAGGCGATCGCCGTTGTCCTGGTTGACCACAACCCAGCTGCCGTCCGGGAAGAGTGCTTCCGTTTCATAACGCGGTGACGGTGTTTCAGTGTAGATAATCCGGTGGCGCCCGATCGCCGTCACAGACGCCTGATCGCTGCCCTGAAACAGGAGAAAGTCTCCGTCACGTTCATAAAAGGATGAACGGGCAGCCAGCACAGCACAGGGCAAACTAAGTGCCATGGCAAGAACGACCGCAACGAGCAAGATGAATCGGCTGAAACGTTCAGGCATCAGCCGGTTTTGACGATCTCGATGCGCACCTCAAGCCATGCCAGTACTTCAGCATCGGCAACGACGCGCTCGGAATATACGTAGTTAATGACATTCTCCGCCAGGAAATACACTTTTATCTGTGCATCGGCGCCGGGAATATATGGCGTTACCGGTGCAAGCGAGACTTCCCCGCTCGAGATCGCAATCGGCACGCGGCGAATCGTGCCGTCACCTCTGGTCAGTGCACTGCCCTGCGCCACCAGCGTCAGTTCAGTCGCATTCAGCGATCCGTAAACAGGAATCGCACTCCCCGCTTCTCCGGCAATCTGCGCAAGACGCGCCTTGTCGGCGGCACTCAATTCAAGGGCTGTCAGATTTTGCTGCGTAACAACCATGTCGCCCTCATAGGCGCCGGCGTAATGATCGACACTCGCTTCACGGATAATCAGGCCTTCGTATTCGGGTAGAATGCGACCGTAATAGAGCGGAAGCGGAACCGGCAGCGGACCGGCCTGTGTCGGTGCTGTGGTCGGTGCAGCAGTCGGTGCAACTGTCGGTGCAGCAGTTGGGGCTGCAGTCGGGGCTGCGGTCGGGGCTGCGGTCGGGGCCGCCGTCGGGGCCTGAGTCGGTGCCTGGGTGACCTGCGGTGCCGCTTGTGGTGCCCGCGTTGGTGCCGGCGTCTGGACGATGATGGGCGGCGATGTCAGATCCGGCTCAAGAACGACGCCCGGCGACGTAATTTCCACGTTCGTCGGTGACGTGACTGGTGCAATCGAATCGGACGGTGTGCCGTCCGGCAAGGTAAATTGACTGGTCGGCTCCGTTTTTGGTGAACCGAACAAAGCCTTGTTTCTATTGAGCAGCATGAATCCCATCACGAGTATGACGGCCGCTGCAATGAGGCCGACGATCAGAAACGGACTCGCCGATTGATTCTTGGAACGACGTTTTGCCATGGCGGAAAAACCCTCCGTAATGAACGCATGGTATCACTTTTCAATGCGTTAGCACACTGCTATTATAGCGAAAAGTGAAAAGAGGTTTTCATGCTTAGATCGAGTGGCGTTGTTCTGCCCGTATCTGCGCTTCCCGGTCCATTCGGCATCGGCTGCATGGGCAAAGAAGCGCTTGACTTTGCCAGGACCATCCTCGCAGCCGGTTTTTCCTATTGGCAGATCCTGCCCTTGGGACCGACCGGAAGCGGTGATTCACCATACCAGTCATTTTCAACCTATGCCGGCAACCCCTACCTGATTGACCTGCGCCCGCTTTGCGAAGCCGGCTGGCTGACCGACGCGGAGCTGCAGACGGCAACCCGCGACCACATGGAAATAATTGACGGCGTCCCGTATTCACGGGTCGACTACGGCTGGCTCTGGGAAACGAGACGTGCTCTCCTGAAGACGGCCGCGTCACGCCTGAACGAAGCGGAACGGGCAGATGTGAGCCGTTTCAGTGATAGTCAGGATTGGCTGCCGGATTATGCCGCCTTCATGACCATCAAAGGCAAGCAGGGACACCGTCCCTGGTGGGAGTGGCCTGAAGCACTGAAACTGAAAGACCCCTCCGCGGTTCAGAAATTTATTCAGCCGTTCACCGATGAATATTTCTTTCACTGTTTCGTACAGTATATTTTCCGCACGCAATGGTTTGCTCTCAAAGCCGCTGTCAACGAACTCGGCATAAAAATTATCGGTGATATTCCGATCTACGTCGCCTCTGACTCGGTCGACGTGTGGGCTGACCGCCGCTGGTTTGAACTTGACGATGAAGGGCATCAGCTGCGCAGCGCCGGTGTTCCGCCCGACCTTTATACCGACGACGGCCAATTCTGGGGCAATCCGCTGTACCGCTGGGACCGCTTGAAAGCTGACGGATATACCTGGTGGCTGAAGCGCATCAAAGCGGCCGTCGATTTGTGCGACATTGTCCGGCTCGATCACTTCCGCGGATTTGAAGCATACTGGGCGGTCGAACAGGGCGCCACGCTAGCGAGAGCCGGAGTCTGGGAAAAAGGTCCGGCGATGGATCTGTTCGATCCGATTCTCAGGGCGTTTCCGTTGGCACCGTTTATCGCGGAAGACCTCGGCTACATGACAAAAGAAGCCGAGAACTTTGTCAGGCAGACGGGCCTGCCCGGCATGAAGGTGCTCCAATTCCACTTTTCAACTGACAGTGACGGCGAACTGCGCCCGCATGACTTTGAAAAAAAAGTCTGCGCCTATGCATCAACACATGACAGCGACACACTGTTCGGCTGGCTGGAATCACTCGACACACCGACCTGGGAACTGGTTCGCGATTACGCCGGCATCCGGCAGCACGACCGCCATCTCGGGGGACCGAAGAGCCGGATCTGCCGTTCCGTCTTCCGGGTGCTCTGGCAGACACCTGCTCAGCTCGTCATGGTCCAGATGCAGGATTTGCTCGGACAGGGAAACGACATGCGCACCAATCGGCCGGGCATTGCAGACGGCAACTGGCGCATCCGTTTTACACCCGAAGATCTGGAGCAGATCGATGTGGCGTACTTCAGACGACTGAACGATGTTTTCCAGCGCACGCCAGCAATCTAGGCAGATCGTCCGATTGACAGCGGTACAGCGTTCTGTTTTCGTGCAGTTTGACGTTATTCATATCTTGCGTTACGCTGATCTTGCTTATATTTCCCGGTTCATGACCGGCGCAAACTGAGGAGTTTAATGGATATTTTTGCTCGCTTGCTCAGTCAGGCAGGAGAACGCCCGCCCAAAGTGCTGGCCATTGCCAATGCCGCTGATCGGGATGTATTGTCAGCCGTTCAGCGTGCTGTCGCAAACGGCATCGCGATTCCGCTATTCAGCGGAGATCCGACTGCGATTCGGGCTCTTGCCGGCTCCCTCGACTTCGATACCTCCCCGTTTGAGATTTTGCCGGCAGAGACGCCGGAAGAAGCGGCGTTTCTGGCGGTTCGCGCCGTCGCAGACGGCCGTGCCGATGCGCTGATGAAAGGACTCGTCTCAACATCCGCTCTGCTGAAAGCCGTGCTCAGCAAAGAAGACGGCCTCCGCGGCCCGGGATTGCTCTCGCATCTTGCCTGCTTTGTTTTGCCGGCCCTGGATCGCCCCATTTTTCTCACGGACGCGGCGATCAATATTGCGCCGGACCTGGAGCAAAAGACCCTGATTATTGAAAATGCCGTACATTTTCTGCACGGACTCGGTTTTCAGGAACCGGTCGTTGGCGTTCTGGCCGCTGTCGAAAAGGTCAATCCGGCGATGCAGGCCACGCTCGATGCCGAGGCTCTCGTCAGGCGTCAGCAGGAAGGCCGCATCACGGGCTGTGTCGTCGGCGGGCCGTATGCGCTGGACAACGCCTTATTCACTTCACTGGCGAAGCTGAAGGGAATGGACGACCCGCTCGCCGGCCGTGCCGATCTGCTGCTCGCACCGACGATCGAAGCGGGCAATGTGCTTTATAAGGCGATGGCACTTCTGGCCTCCGGCAAAAGTGCGGGGCTCGTCATTGGGGCAAGGGCTCCGATCGTCCTGACCAGCCGCGCCGACAGCGATGAGACAAAACTGCACGCCATTGCACTGGCTCTCGCAGGAGATTTGTCATGAACACGATCCTGGTCATCAATCCGGGGTCAACGAGTACGAAGCTTGCCGTCTACGACGGTGAAATATTGCGTTTCAAAGAAGCGATCGATCATACGAATGACAGCGACCTGATGTCCAGTTCATTTGCCGAACAGGTGCCGCTGCGGCTGAAGCTCGTCAGAGACGTGCTGGCTTGCCATGGCGTGGACCTGTCTTCTCTGGCCGCAGCGGTGGGCCGCGGCGGCGTGCTGAAACCGCTGCCGGGCGGTGTTTACCGCATCAGCAAGCAGATGCGGCAGGATCTTTTTGAGACCAGATACGGCGACCATGCCTCCGGCATCGGCAGCATTCTCGCATTCGACATCGCAGTACCGCTCGGCATTCCCGCCATGACGGTCGATCCGGTCGTTGTATCGGAACTTGAATGGCCGGCACAGTACTCCGGCCACCCGGACATACCGCGCATTTCCATCTTTCATGCGCTGAACCAGAAGGCGGTGGCGCGCCGTTATGCCGCCGAAGCAAACCGGACATACGGCGACCTGAATCTGATCGTGGCACATCTGGGCGGCGGCGTGTCGATCGGTGCGCACCGGCAGGGCAAGGTGATCGACGTCGCCAATGCCTTTGACGGTGAAGGCCCGTTCTCAGCCGAACGGACGGGCAGTCTGCCGATCGGCGGCCTGATCCGGCTGTGCTACAGCGGCCGCTTCAAAACGGAACGGGAAATGCGCAGCCACCTGATCGGGCGGGGCGGGCTCTTTGCTTATCTCGGCACGAAGGACGCGCGCGAAGTCGACCGGCGCATTGAGTCCGGCGATGAGGAAGCAAAACGCGTCCTCTACGCCATGTGCTATCAGATAAAAAAGGAAATCGGAGCTCTCTATGTCGTCCTGGAAGGCAAGGTCGACGCAATACTGCTCACAGGCGGCATGGCGCATGACCCGTATATTGTTGACTGGATTCGAGACGGCGTCTCATTTCTCGCCCCGGTCAAGGTCTACCCGGGCGAAAACGAGCTGGAGGCGCTCCGCGACGGCGCCCTCGCGGTCCTGAACGGACGCGAGACACTGAAGGAGTACGACGCGTGATCGATTTATCCCCCCTCACGTTAATCGGCGGACACTACGGCAGCGGCAAAACGGAAGTTGCCGTCAATCTGGCTTTTTTGGCCAGAAAAACCGGCCGGGATGTCACCCTCGCCGACGTCGATATCGTGAATCCGTACTTTCGCTCGTACGAACAGAGGGTGCCGCTTGAAGATGCCGGTATCCGCGTCGTGACGGGAGCGCTTGGCGGCACGGCAGATCTGCCTGCACTGCCGGCCGAACTCGGCCGCCTGTTCACCGCAGATCCTGCCGAAACGGCGATCATCGATCTGGGCGGCGACCCGGTCGGAGCACGTGTGCTGGCCCGCTACCACGATCAGCTGGATGACGTCGCCTTCCAGTTTTACCTGGTATTGAACGCCAACCGGCCTGAAACAGGCACGGCGGACAAGGCACTCGCCATGATCGCAGAAATCGAGTCGCTGTCACGGCAGCACATGACCGGCATTATTAACAATACGCATCTGCTTGACGACACAACGGTTGAGGACGTTCTGAAGGGCGACCGCCTGGCCAGAGAAGTGGCCGCACGGTCGGGCATTCCGTTCGTTTTGACCACCGTTCTGGAGCATCTTGTGCCTGTACTTGAAAACCGCGTGCAGGTACCCGTCATGCCCCTGACCCGTCGCATGCTGAAACCATGGGAAAGCAATAAATCTGAAGGAGAATTTGAATGGCTTCACGAGTAACATTCAGCCAGGATCGATGCAAAGGCTGCGGATTATGCATCACCGTCTGTCCGAAACACATTATCTTTCTGGACAAGACGAAGACGAATAAACGCGGCTATCACCCGGCCACCGTCGTTGAAATGGCGGCCTGCATCGGCTGCGCCAATTGCGCGCGCATGTGTCCCGACTCGGTGATTATGGTTGAGCGCAATATTGAGGAGGACTGAACATGAGCAAGGAATTGTGGAAGGGCAACGAGGCGATTGCCGAAGCGGCGATCCGCGCCGGGTGCCGCTACTTTTTCGGCTATCCGATCACACCGCAGAATGAAATACCGGAATACATGTCACTGCATCTGCCGGAAGCCGGCGGTGTCTTTTTGCAGGCGGAATCCGAGGTGGCGGCGATCAACATGGTTTACGGAGCGGCCGGTTCCGGTGCGCGGGTCATGACCTCGTCATCGTCGCCGGGAATCAGCCTGAAACAGGAGGGCATCTCCTATCTGGCCGGCGCCGAACTACCCTGCGTTATCGTCAACATCATGCGCGGCGGGCCGGGACTCGGAACGATCCAGCCGGCTCAGGGCGATTATTTTCAGGCGACACGCGGCGGCGGCAATGGAGACTACCGTCTCATTGTGCTGGCCCCGTCAACCATACAGGAAGCCTGTGACCACGTGCGCGATGCATTCGATATCGCCGACCGCTACCGCAACCCGGTCATGATTCTTGCCGACGGCATGATCGGCCAGATGATGGAGGCCGTTGAATGGCAGCCGTCAGAGAGCCGGACGCTGCCGGAGAAAACATGGGCGACCGTCGGCACGGGCGGCACGCGCAAGCCGAATATCATCAATTCGCTCTTCATCGATCCGAACGAAAGCGAACGGCACAACGCCCATCTGAATGAAAAATACGACGTCATGCGGGCCGAGGAGGTCCGCTATGAAGCGACCATCCCTGACGACGCGGATGTCCTCTTCGTTGCCTACGGCACGCCCGCCAGGCTGGCTAAGGCCGCCATCCGCCTGCTCGCAAAAGAAGGGATAACGGGAGGGCTTTTCCGCCCGATTTCACTTTGGCCGTTCCCGGAAAAGCCGCTCAACGAAGCGGCGTCGGCTGCATCGGTGAAGGCCGTGGTGACGGTCGAAATGAGTCTTGGCCAGCTGGTCGACGACGTCAAAATCGCGGTCAACGGCGTCAAGCCCGTCAGCCTTTGCGGCAAAGCGGGCGGCATTGTGCCGACACCCCGTGAAGTTGCGGATGCAGCGCTGGCTGCCTTAGGGAGGAAGTAACATGGCCATTGTCTATCAGAAATCGAAAGGCCTGACCGATCTTGAAATGCATTACTGCCCCGGCTGTACGCACGGCGTCATCCATAAGCTGGTGGCTGAGGCACTCGTCGATCTGAACCTGCTCGAACATACAATCGGTGTGGCACCGGTCGGCTGTTCGGTCTTCGCCTACAATTATTTCAACTGCGACATGCACGAAGCCGCCCACGGCCGGGCACCGGCCGTCGCCACCGGCATCAAGCGCGTGCTGCCGCAAAACACCGTCTTCACCTACCAGGGTGACGGCGACCTCGCCGCCATCGGCACGGCCGAAATCATTCACGCGGCCATGCGCGGCGAGCACTTTACGACCATCTTCGTCAACAACGCCATCTACGGCATGACGGGCGGTCAGATGGCACCGACAACACTCGTCGGCCAGAAGGCGACCACAGCTCCGCATGGCCGTGACCGGGCGCATTACGGTCAGCCGCTTCACATGGCTGAAATCATGGCGACCATCGGCGGAGCCGCCTACAGCACGCGGGTCACGGTCGTCGACATGCCGCATATGATGAAGGCCAGAACCGCCATCCGGAAAGCATTCCAAATGCAGATGGAAGGCAAGGGGTTCACGTTTGTCGAAGTGCTCTCCACGTGTCCGACGAACTGGGGCATGACGCCCGTCGAAGCTCTCGGCTGGGTCAAGGACACCATGATTAACGAGTTCCCGCTGGGGGTTTTCAAGGACGCAGACAGCAAGGAGGGCTCATGACACACGATATTCTTATCTCCGGATTCGGCGGACAGGGCGTGATGGCGATCGGCAAGACCCTGGCGGAAGGCGGTATGAAAGAGGGCTACGAGGTCAGCTGGCTGCCGTCATACGGTCCGGAAATGCGCGGCGGCACGGCAAACTGTTCCGTCGTCATCTCAGATGACATGATCATTTCACCGATCGTCCTCGAGCCGACCCTTCTGATCGCCATGAATACGCCGTCACTCGTCAAGTTCGGGCCGAACGTCATTCCCGAGGGCAAGGTGTTCGTCAACAGCTCGATCGTGGACATGGCGGTCGAACGGACCGACGTGTCGGCCTACTATGTTCCAACCATGGAAATCGCACAAAAGCTCGGCAATCCGCGCGTCGCCAACATGGTCATGCTGGGGGCCGTCAACCATGTAACCGGACTCCTGCGTGAAGAGACGGTACGCGAGATGCTGAGCCAGCTGTTCACCGGCCCGAAAGCGAATCTGGTGGAGCTGAACCTGGAAGCATTGCGCATGGGCGCCGCCTGCGCGGCCAACGACGCCTGCATGATATGGAGTAACACACATGAATATCACGATTAATCTGGTCGACAAAGAAAAGCGGCCGGCACCGACCGAAGAAAATCTCGGCTTCGGCAGGATCTTTACGCCCCACATGTTCGTCATGACCTGGGAGACGGAGAAGGGCTGGCATGACGCCCGCATCCAGCCATTTGCCCCCTTTGAAATCAGTCCGGCGTCGAGCGTTCTGCACTACGCACAGGAAATATTTGAAGGCATGAAGGCGTACCGTCAGGCGAAGGATCGCATCGTAATGTTCCGTCCTGAGATGAATGCGGCGCGGATGAACCGCTCGGCTGCCCGCATGGACATGCCGGAAATTCCCGTTGACGACCAGCTGGAGATTCTCACTCGCCTGATCGACATTGACAGGGACTATGTGCCGCGCACGCGCGGCAACACGCTTTATATCCGCCCTGCCATGATGGGCGACAGTCATTCGCTTGGTGCACACTCGGCCAGTCGTTTCATCTACTTCGTGATCCTGTCGCCGTCCGGCTCCTATTACCCGCGCGGCCTCGCCCCGACGCGCCTGAAGGTTGAACGGCGTTATGTCCGTGCGGTCAAAGGCGGTGTCGGGTTTGCCAAAACGGGCGGCAATTATGCGGCAAGTTTCAAGGGTACAACGGAGGCAATCGCCGAAGGGTTTGACCAGGTCGTCTGGCTGGACGGCAAGGAAAACCGCTATGTACAGGAAGCCGGCGCCATGAACATCATGTTTGTCGCAGACGGCAAGCTTTATACCGGCGCTCTGGGCGACGGCATCCTGCCCGGCATTACGCGCGACAGCGTACTGATGCTGGCAAAGGAAATGGGTCTGGAGACAATCGAGCGCCCGATTGACATACAAGAAGTCAAGCGCTGGGCCGACGAAGGCCGTCTGACCGAAGCGTTCGGAACCGGAACGGCAGCCGCCATCTCACCGATCGGCGAACTCAATTTCGCCGGTGAACCGATCATCCCGGGTGACGGCGAGATCGGCCCGATCGCCCGCCACATGTATGAAACTCTGCTCGGTATTCAGTACGGCGAACTGGAGGACCGCTACGGCTGGATTTATCCCGTTCCTGACAAGACAATCTGACAGGCCGGCACTGACAGACAGAGTTCTCTGAAAAAACGGTTGACACACCGTTTTTTCTTGTTGACTCACGTGCTAGAATCTATTTCATTGTGGCGGTTTTTGTATGAGTAATGTGATTATTGTCGTGACGCAGGTCGTCATTATGTTCGGCCTGATCGGCACCGGCTTTCTTGCCGTGAAAGTGCGCTGGCTCAAGCGGGAAGGCGTGCGCGATCTGAACAACATTCTGCTCTACGTCATTTTGCCGGCCGTAATCCTCAATCTCCTCAACACGCCGTACCTGCCGGAGCACACGACAAACTTGCTGATTGCACTTGCCCTGGCGGTCGTGTGTCACCTGCTTGCCATCATCGTCTCCAAATTCGCCTTCCGCCGCCAGGCGGCCGACAGACAAGCTGTACTCAGATCTGCAACGGTGCTGTCCAACTCCGCGTTTATGGCAATCCCTCTGGTCAACGCGCAGGCGGGCAAGACGGCCACCTTGTATCTCATCCCGTATCTCGTCGTATTCTACGTTGTCACCTGGACGTTCGGCGTCCGCATCATGGAAAAATCGAAAACGAAGCCATCGCTTGGAGAATTGCTGACAAATCCGACGCTGATCGCCGTAGCCGTCGGTCTCGTAATATACGCCGCTGACCTCACCCTGCCCGGACCGGTCAGCGACATGATCCGCCTCCTGTCGGATACGAACGCCCCCTTTGCCATGATTCTTATCGGTGCCCAGATCGCACTGATGAAACCCCGCATCTTCCCCCCGAAAGCCGTCTGGCTGCAAATTCTTCTGAGAAACATCCTGATTCCCCTCGCCATGCTGCCGATCATCATGACGGTCACCGACCAGCCCGCCCTTATATATGCGACGCTCATCCCGGCGGCAGCGCCAACCGCGGCAACGGTCGTGCTGTTTGCAACCCGGTTTGACGGCGATATCCGGCTGGCTGCAGAAACGATGGCACATTCCACGCTCCTCTCCGTCATCAGCCTGACCGGCATGACTTTTCTGGCCGACTGGCTGATCCGCCTCTGAAGATAAGAAGCTTCAGCTAAGCGAAGCTGACTGCATTTTTATTTGTCTTCCGACTTGACAGCAGCAAAGCGCACCGTCACTATTTTCCAGAAAGGATGCGGCACCGGCCGCTACGGATATTATGTGCGGAATTGTTGGATATGTGGGTCCGCGACAGGCAGCACCCATTCTGCT
>DUPJ01000090.1 GCA_012838355.1 Clostridiaceae bacterium | reverse complement strand
TGGTACACCATCGGGGATTCGAACCCCGGACCCACTGATTAAGAGTCAGTTGCTCTACCAACTGAGCTAATGGTGCAAATGCTTTGACATTATAGGCGCCAGTGCGCAGTCTGTCAAAGTCTTTTTGTCGCAACAGTCAAGTTGGCCGCTGATGTCAGATTTATCCTATAATGTAGGCATGGACAGTGACAGCAGTGACGAATCAGGTGGCGATCGAAGTCGTCTGAAACAGACTTTTACCGGGTGGTTTGAAAACAGCCGCTCCACTATATTTTTCGGCGGGGCCGGTGTGTCAGTTGCATCGGGGATTCCGGACTTCAGATCGAACCACGGCATTTATGCCGCCGATGAGTCGGCGGAAACCATGCTCAGCATCGATTATATGTTGCGCGAACCGGCGCGCTTCTGGCCGTTTTACCGGCGCATTTTCATGGCCCCGAACAACGGCCCGAATGCGGTGCATATCGCCTTGGCCCAAATGGAACAGGCGGGTTCTTTGAGCGCCGTGATCACCCAGAATATCGATGGTCTGCATCAGCAGGCCGGCAGCAGGAAAGTACTTGAATTGCATGGTACGGGACAGTCTTTTTCATGCCTGGCATGTCTTGCTTTGTATACCTTTGCCGAGGTTTTGCGGATGGCAGAAGTTCCGCGCTGTCCCGCCTGCGGCGGCCGGCTGCGACCGGATATCGTGCTTTACGGCGAAGGGCTTGATGAGAATGTGGTGGACGAGTCGCTCCGTCTGATCCGTTATGCCGACCTGATATTGGTTGCCGGCACATCGCTGGTCGTGTATCCGGCGGCCGGGTTTCTTTCGGCAAAGCGAGCCGATGCCAAACTTGTGATTATGAACAGACAATCAACTGCCTATGATCGCACGGCAGATCTTTGTCTCGCTGGCGATCTGGTCGAGACATTTGCCTGGCTTGGACTCAGCGCGAATGGGTAAAAATTGCGAAGACGGTCCAAAACTGCTAGACTTCGCCAATAGCCCGGTTCTTCGAAGACGGGGTGAAAGGATTGTTTAACGTGCTTTCTGCCATGTTGGCCTCTGTGCATCAGCCGGATCTGCCTGCCGTTTTGCAGCCGGTTGGAAATGACAGCGCAGCGCTTGACTTACTGCTGGTATTTATCCTGATTCTGATTAACGCGTTCTTTGCGGCATCAGAAATGGCGATTGTTACATTAAATGACAACCGTGTACGCAAATCGGCCGAAGAAGGCAACGATGCGGCCAGGAAATTATTGCATTTCATCGACAACCAGGGACAATTTCTAGCCACGATTCAGGTCGGTGTGACGCTGGCCGGTTTTCTCTCGTCTGCCTTTGCCGCCGACAAGTTTGCCGGACGGCTGGCGCTGCTTCTGGATCCAAGCGGTCAGAACGGGACGCTGCAGACGATCAGCCTGATCCTGATCACGCTCATTTTGGCCTATTTTTCTCTGGTGCTGGGTGAACTTGTGCCAAAACGTATGGCGATGCAAAACCCTGAATCCTTCTCACGGCGTTTTGTCACTGTGCTGCAGGCGATCGACTTTCTCTTTCGGCCGATCACGAAACTTCTGAACTTTTCGGGCAATCTGGTGCTGCGCCTGTTCGGCATCGATCCGGCCGACAAGCGGGATCACGTGACAGAAGAGGAAATCCGCATTATGGCGGAAGCCGGTGTCGGCAGCGGCGACATAAGACTTGGCGATGTCACCTTAATCAAGAACATATTTGCTTTTGACGACAAGGAAGTCTCCGAAATCATGACGCCCCGAACCAATATGGTGGCTATGTCGGTGCATACGGCATATGACGAGGCCGTGGAGCTGGCGGCTAATTCCCGATTTTCACGGTTCCCCGTGTATGATGAGGATCTCGATGATATTGTCGGCGTGCTCTACATCAAGGATCTCCTGCGTGTACCGAAGAACCTGCGCGGCGAGCAGTTCGACATGTCTCAGATTGTGCGTGAACCGTATTTTATTCCGGATGGCAAGAAGATAAACGTCCTGTTTCGTGAAATGAAACAGCAGCACGTGTCACTGGCAGTTGTGGTGGATGAATACGGCGGCACGGACGGCATTATTTCAATGGAGGACCTGCTCGAGGAAATTGTCGGCGACATTGAAGACGAATATGATGAGCTAAATGACGATGTCGTTTTGAATGCCGACGGCAGCTATACACTGTCGGGACTCTTGACTCCGGCAGAAGCGGGCCGTCACGTAAAGGCACTGGACGAGCTGGAAGACGATGACGACTACGACACGGTGGCCGGATTCGTGCTGTCGCTCCTCGGTTACATACCGGCACCGAATGAGCATCCCTCGATCGATTTCGGCAACCTGCGGTTTCAGGTCCTCGAAATGGATGACAAACGGATCGCGCGAATCAGGCTTGATGTACTAGAAAAAACGGACGACCACGTTCGTCCCGACCCATCTCACAAGGAGAATAATCGTTTATGAATGACAACATGCAGGAGAAGCGTTTGACCGGAGACACGGCATATCTGATGCCGCTCGGGCAGGTGACAGAGCGTCTGGAAACGGATGCCGGTTCCGGTTTGACGGAAGCGGAAGCCGCCAGGCGACTGGAATTGTACGGGCCGAATGCGTTGGCTGAAGGGGAGAAGACGACTTGGCTGCAAAGGCTCCTGAATCAGTTCAAGGACTTCATGATCGTCATCCTGATGGCCGCTGCGGTCCTCTCCGGTGCGCTTGGCGAGATTCTCGACGCTGTCATCATTATTGCGATCGTCATCATTAATGCCATACTCGGCATTATCCAGGAGGGACGGGCCGAAAAGGCCATCGAAGCACTGCAGAAAATGTCGGCACCGCACGCCAGAGTGCGGCGGGACGGCAGGGACGAATCGGTTGAAGCGGCCGAACTGGTTCCCGGCGATATTGTGCTTCTGGAAGCCGGCGATGTGGTGCCGGCAGATACGCGGCTCATCGAAAGTTCCAACCTGAAGGCAGAGGAGGCATCGCTGACGGGAGAATCCGTTCCCGTTGAGAAGTTTGCTGCATCATCGTTTTCGGAACCGGTCGGTTTGGGCGATCGGTCGAACATGGTGTTTTCCGGTACGTCGGTGACCTACGGCCGGGCATCCGGCATCGTGGTCGGTACCGGTGCCAACACGGAAATGGGTAAAATCGCGAGTCAGATTCAGGCCATCGAGCAGGAAATGACGCCGCTGCAAAAAAATCTCAATCATCTTGGTAAAGTGTTGGGCATTGTCGTGTTGATCATAAGCGGCATTGTGTTCGGTGTCGGCCTTCTGCAGGGCGGTGAAGCCCTGCCCCTCTTCCTGACCGCCGTCAGTCTGGCAGTGGCAGCCATACCGGAAGGATTGCCGGCCGTCGTGACGATTGTGCTGGCGCTCGGCATGAACCGCATGGCCACAAGAAATGCCATCGTCAAGCGTCTCTTGGCTGTCGAAACGCTGGGCA
This sequence comes from Clostridiaceae bacterium, assembly GCA_012838355.1. Taxonomy (GTDB): domain Bacteria; phylum Bacillota; class Clostridia; order Saccharofermentanales; family DTU023; genus DUPJ01. Next base: position 13,932 of record DUPJ01000090.1, on the reverse strand, counting down.
GCGTCGATACGATATGCTCGGATAAAACAGGCACGCTGACTCAGAATGAAATGACCGTGACGAGGATCTTTGCGGATGACAGCATTTACAGTGTCTCGGGCTCCGGATACGATCCGGAGGGCAATATTGCCTCGGAAGGGAAACCGGTTGATGCCGCAGACAATCTCGTCTGGAACCGGCTGTTCCATATTGCGGTGCTTTGCAACGACGCATCGCTGCGTCAGAGCCCCGACGGCTATTGGACCATCCTCGGTGACCCGACTGAGGGGGCCATGATCTCGGCGGCAGCCAAGGGCGGCGTGATTCAGGAAGAGGCGAAAGCCGCCCACCCGCGCGTCGGCGAGCTGCCGTTCGACTCGGAACGCAAAATGATGTCGGTTTTTCACAACACGCTCGGTCCGAATCCGATGTCACTCACGAAAGGTGCGCCGGATATCATCCTGCAAAACTGCAGCCGCGAACTGCTGACAGACGGTGAAGTGCGGCTGACCGATGAGCGCAGGCAGGCTATTCTCGAAGTCAATAAAAATCTGGCGAGTCAGGCGCTTCGCGTGCTGGCATTTGCCTATAAACCGCATGTCGATGAGTCGTTTGAATCTGCTGAAGAGGACATGATCTTCGTCGGACTTATGGGCATGATTGATCCGGCGCGTCCGGAAGTGAAAAAGGCGATTGAAGTTTGCCGCAAGGCCGGCATCCGCCCCGTCATGATCACGGGCGACTACCGTGAAACGGCCGTCGCCATCGCGAATGATCTGGGGCTGCGCCAAGCGGATGACCAGGTGCTGTCGGGTGTTGAACTTGACAAGATGAGCGAGGATGATCTCTCAAAGGTGGTGGACGGCACGAACGTCTATGCGCGCGTGTCACCGGAACACAAGGTGAAAATTGTGGCCGCCCTGAAAAAACGCGACCACATCACATCGATGACAGGAGACGGCGTGAACGACGCTCCGGCGCTGAAGCAGGCCGATATCGGCGTGGCGATGGGCATCACGGGCACGGATGTCACGAAGAGCGCCTCCGATATGATTCTGACCGACGACAACTTTGCGACCATTGTCGCGGCCGTTGAAGAAGGCCGCGTCATCTACAGCAATATCCGCAAGTTCGTCAGTTTCCTCCTGTCCTGCAATGTTGGTGAAATACTGGTTATCTTTATCGCAAACCTGATGCTCGGGCCGAGCTACACGCCGCTCGTGCCGATTCAGCTGCTCTGGCTGAATCTTGTTACGGACAGCTTTCCCGCGCTCGCACTCGGCAGGGAAAAGGGAGAGGCCGACATCATGCTGCAAAAACCGCGTGACAAGAAGGCTCGCATCTTGGACGGCACCATGCTGTCCACCATTGCGGTTCAGGCGGTGGCCATCTTTCTGGCTGTATTCGCTGCATTTCAGCTAGGCCGGTTCCTCTATCCCGATCTGGCCGAAGCAGGCGGCGCATTGCAGTCGGCGTTTCATTTCTTCCCGGAATCCGGATTCCTGCCTTCGAACGGTGCACGCACATTTGCCTTCATCACCCTGATTATGGCGGAGCTGTTTCGCTCCTATGCAGCGCGCTCCGAGCACGCGACTGTTTTCAGTCTCGGCCTGCTTTCGAATGCAACCCTGAACAAGGCGTTTGTGATTTCATTCCTGCTGACGCTGGCCGTCGTCTATGTGCCCTTCCTGGATCCCTTCTTTGATACGATCTCATTGAACGTGCGTGACTGGGGATTCATTCTGGCCCTTTCACTGATTCCCTTTGTCGTCGGTGAATTGTTCAAATGCCTGTTTCGCGGCAGACGGGTTGATGCTTGAATGGCGAGCCCGTGTCTGCATTGCGGTATAAATGACATGTGCGTGCGCAACGTGCCGGTTTTCGCGTCACTTGACGAAGCCGGCTTCCGCGCCGTTCACAGTCTCGTGCGTCACATGGACGTCGGCCGCAATACACTCTTGTTTCAGGAGAATGAACCGTTTACCAGCCTCATGATCGTGCGGCAGGGCATGCTGTCGCTGTTGAAGAGCGGGCCGGACGATGAGGCTGTGGAAACGGATACAATCCGGGTCGGCGGCGTCTACGGCAGCGAGAAGCTATTTGTCGATGAAGAAATCCCGCGGCACGACTTCAGCGGCTTTTGTGAAGCGCCGACAGCCTTTTGCCTGATCCGGCTTGAAGACTTCCGCACGCTCGTCAAAACAGACGAGCGGATCGCGTTCACCATGCTGCGCGAGCTGAACGAGCGGCTGACGGAGTGTCATCGCCGTCTCTATGCCGTCGGCATAAAGGATGCCGAGAAGCGCATTGCCTACTATTTGTCGAGTGAACCGGGAATGCGAGACGGCAGGCTCATCGCCAAAACGCAGGAATCGATCGGTCAGGCGCTCTTTCTCACGAAGGAGACAGTGAACCGCAAATTAAAGCAGCTTGAAGCCGACGGTGTCCTGTCGATCGAAGGCAAACGGAAAATCCGGGTGCAGAGCATGCGTGATCTGCTGGCGAAGGCGGAAGGGCGTTCCGTCTGCGACACCAATCGGCGGCCAGATTCAAGAAACCTGCTCTGACCTCTCGAGCGCCCGGGACATCTGCTGAACCGTCCAGCCCGACAGACCGCCGGTGTGGATGAAAAGTATGCTGTGATACTGCTCGAGGCGACCGGCTGCAAGCTCGCTCGTCAGTCCGAGAAATGCTTTGCCCGTATAGCACGGGTCGAAAAGGATGCCTGTCTTCTTCGCCGTGTCCAGGATGAATGACAGCTCCTCCGGCGTGCTTTTGGCGTAGCCGGTTCCGATGTAGAGATCATTGATGCGGATGCTTGACTTGTCGACAGGCAGCGAACGCTCCTCTTGCTCGGCCATATCTGTCACGATGTCCGCGATGATGGTTTCAAATGCCGCACTGTCTGCCGAAACGGAAAATCCCAAGATGGCTTTATCGAGATTATGCCGGGCATTTTCGTACCAGAGTCCGGCGTACGTGCCGCCGGAACCGACGGCCAGCGCGATCAGATCAAAGGTCATGCCGTGTTCTCGCTCATACTCAAGTATTTCCAGAAAACAGTCGCGATAGCCGTGCGACCCCAATGCGTTCGATGCACCGACAGGGATGAAATAAGGTTTCCTGCCGCTGTTTTTCAGTGTCGTCAGGCATTGCTCATAGAATAGTTCGCGCTTTGTGTCAGGCGGGATAAATGTCACTTTTGCACCGAAGGCGAGATCCAGAAACAGATTGCTCTCTATTTGACCCGATGCGTCGCCGCTCAGCAAAAGTTCGCACGAAAGACCGAGCCGGGCGCACGCCGCCGCTGTCGCGCGACAATGGTTCGACTGTATGGCACCGGTCGTGACGATGACATCATATTTTTTATCGATCGCTTCAGCCAGACAGTACTCCAGTTTTCGGATTTTATTGCCTGAAACTTCGATGCCGCTGTAATCGTCACGTTTGACGAAGAGATGCTGTGCCGGATTCAAATCAAGCCCGTGCACGGGCTGAATCGGCGTCGGGAAATGACCTAAGGACAGTTTATTCATGTGCGTTGTCTCCACTTCAACGGGATCTCTTTCCATTTTAACGCTAATCACGCTGAGCGCTGCCAGTGTAAGCGTCCAGGTGTTTATTCTGCAATGAAGGAAAGCAAGCTTTACATTTCGCTGATTTGTGATATCGTGAAGTTATGCAAAGCAAGCTTTCCATCACTGGAGGTGAAGTTTGAAAAACAGACTGGAGGAAATCAGGAAAGCCGGAGGGCTGAAGCAAGAAGAACTGGCGTCTGCGCTGGAGGTGTCGAGGCAGACGATCGGCTCTCTTGAAAATGGCCGGTACAATCCCTCGATTGTTCTGGCCTTCAGAATTGCCCGGTATTTCGGTTTGAGCATCGAAGACATCTTCATTTATGAGGAGGAGAATAGTGAAACTACGTAACGCTGGAAGATACATCCTGATTGCGGCTGCCGGGCTGATTGTCTTTGTCACCGGCCTGGTGCTGGCAGCTATATCACGCGATGCAGACGGAATCATGAAAACACTGCCGTTTATTCTGGTGGGCGTTGGCTCCGGCATTTTTGGCGGCAATATCGGCACTGCATTGAAAAAGAAAGAGATGTTTAAACATCCCGAGGCCGCAAAGCAAATGGAAATCGAGCGAAGAGATGAACGCAACCAGGCGATCAGTGCAAAAGCAAAGGCGCGTGTCTTTGACCTGATGATCTACATATTTGCCGCCATTATTCTGGCTTTTTCGCTGATGCAGGTTGATCTGCCTGCGACGCTGACTCTGGTGGCGATTTATCTGTTCTTTATTTTCGCCTACGTACACTATCTGAATAAGTTCAATCGGGAAATGTGATCTGACAGAAATGATGGCGAATCGGCTGTGAAAGAAAAGGGAGCGCCCCGTCTGAGACCGCCCCCCTCTTTTTTACAGTGCACGCTTCGCTGCTACGGCGTGTTTTCCGCAGAAGCCTTCTTGGCCGCTTCAGCAGCATCTGTTTTGTCGCGTCGCAGTCTTTTTCGCTCGTCATCGCGAGCTTTCGCTCTTGACCAGGCATGCATGACGAGAGCCAGAGTAACGACTCCGTACGAAATGAAGGAACGGAAGTATTCTCCGATGGCCGGGTTCCCCGTCAGGGCTTTACCTGCATTCGGCATCACAATAAACATGGTGTGGAACAGCGCAACGCCGATAAAAATGTTCGGGATGGTCGCTTTTGCAACCGAAGCACCTCCGACCAGGATGGCGGCAGCGGCGAAAAGCGATGTCTGATCGGTACCGCTGTAAACATTCATGGTTCCGATGCTCTGCAGGAAAATGAGCTGGCCGAACATAGCCAAAACAGTCGAAATCATGACGGACTGGACGCGAATCTGATCGACGTGCAGGCCGGCACTGTTGGCAACGCGCTGACTTTGTCCGACAGATCTGAAATCCTGGCCGAGCTTTGTCCGCTTAAACCAGATAACGAAGATGCAGGCAAGCGCGATCAGGATATAGGTGAAAAATGGGAACTCTATCGGTCGCATGAGACCGGGCACCTTCACTTTGACCATGAGGAGATCGTCAAAGGCACCGGCGGTCTCCAGCCGGATGGTGTTCCGGATTCCGTAGCCGCGAGACAGCAGAATTTCCTTGTTGGTGATGGGAATGACTTTGCCGCAGATGAAGAGAACGAAGAACTGGTAGAAACCTGTGACCAGGAAGGCCAGGATCATGGACGTGATCATCTCTCTGCCGCGTGCTTTATTCATGACACTGCCGGCAAAATAACCGAGTCCGATCGCGATCGGAAGGGCAATCAATGCTGCGACCAGCAGTCCGCCAATGCCGCCGATCTTTTCTCCAATCAGCCAGTTTTGAGACATGATGACACCAATTTGAGCAGACATGGCGCCAAGGGAGATGGCGAAGTTAATGCCCATGCCTGCAAGTATCGGGATGATCAGGGCGACTGCCAGGAATGAATCACGCGCCAGCCTTGTCATGACCTCTTTTATGAGATGAGAAGAAGTAAACCCGGATAGCGGAATGGCAAAGGAAATAACGATCAGGAAAAGGATCGGTACAAGCATCGACCTCAGAAAACTTTTTGCATCGAATTTCTTAACCATTTTTTCTCACCTTCCTTGTCAGTGCGATCACAATCAGGCCGTTCGTCACCACCATGCGAATGACTTCTGAAATATCGAGCTCAATGGCGCTGTTTATTATAGAAGGAGTCATGGTCAGCACCGCCTGGAACAGGAATGCACCCCAGAGTACGTTGGAAATGGTTGCTTTCGTGAGAACGGCTCCGCCAAGCAGGATGGCAGCTACCGTGGGGAACATAAAAAACTGCGGAGCCGTGTAATACTGCGCAAAACCGTAACTTTGCCCGTAGATGACCATGCCTACGGCGGCAAGTGATGTGCTCATCACAACGGATAGCTGCCGCATGCGGTTGATATTGATGCCGGCTGCTCTCGCGTAATCGGCGTTGCTGCCGACTGCGGTCATGGCCGTTCCCGTCTTGGAGCGGAAAAACAGCCAGATGAGGAGGCAGAACAGCAAGAACAGCAAAATGGTGCCCACTGGGATGCGCAGGTTCTGAACGGTTTGCTGGCCATTCACCACTTCGGGAATATTCAGAACAAGGCCTTCTCCCTGGAAGGAGGGCCAGCGATCAAAGACATGGCTCCAATATTTGTCCAGGCTGATGGTGACACGCAAGCCTTCACCGGCATAACCCTGAACACTTGCAGGATTCTTGAAGGGAAGTCCCAGCCACATCATGTTCATGAAGTAAATGATGGCGTAGCCGACATACGTCGCGATCACCATTTCATCTCCTTTGATGCGGTTCAAGAGATAGCCGTAGAATATGCCCAGGATTGCGCCGATCAAGGCACCCAAGGCCATGGCGGCAATGAAACCGGCTGCTCCCGTCCAGTTGTATTCCATGATAATGGCTTCGGCCAGCAAGCCGGAAATCAGGCCAAGCGGTATGCCGAAATTGAGCCCGCAGCCAGACTGAATCATGGGCACCATTGAGAGAACAAGAACACCGTTCATGGCAAAACGAAGCACGACATCATTTATCGTAGACACTCGGCTTACGCCATAAATCGGTGCAATCATCAGAAGAATGAACAAAAAGGCTGCGATAATAAACTTTGCACGACCAAAGCGGTCGATCGCCTTCACTACACGGTTCATATGACTTCCCCCTCAATCTTTTCACCCGACATCAGAAGGCCGAAATACGCAGACTTGGTGCTCGGCGGCAATATGTCGAAAACCATGCCCTCTGTGACAACTGCGATGCGGTCTGCGATAGAACGAAGCTCCTCCAGTTCAGAAGAAACAATGACAATCGTTGTGCCGCGTTCCTTGTTGTATCTGCGCAGTGCGTCCAGAACAAGCTCTTTGGCGCCGACATCAATGCCTCGCGTAGGCTCTGACACTAAGAGAATTTTAGGTTCCATACAAAACGCTTTGGCGAGGCAGATCTTCTGCTGGTTTCCGCCAGACAGGTTGCTGACCTTTTGCTGCGGACCGGTACATCTAATCTGCAGCTCGTCAATATATTTATCGGCAACCTCATTCATTGTCGGTTCATGCCGGAACGGTATGCCGAGATATTTCTTGATGCCCAGTCCCTGGATTTGCATCGCGTTGAAGCAGATATTCCAGGAAATCGGTTCATCCAGAAGCAGACCAACGCCTCTGCGGTCTTCCGACACAAACGCAAATCCGTTTTGCTGCGCTTTTCTGGGATTATTCAGTTCATGCGGTTCGCCGTTAAAAATGACTTCACCGGTACTTGGATAGATCCCCATAATGCCGTTTGGTATGCCAAGCTTGCCCTGGCCGGCCAGTCCGGCTATACCGAAGATTTCCCCCTCATAAACATCGAACGTCGCGTTTTCAACGCTTTCACCGGGCATATCTACCCAGAGATTCTTCACGCTCAGGATTATCTTTTTTTCTTTAGTCAAATCGCGAGCTTCATCGGCCACACTTTCTCCCACAGTGCGACCGGTCATCCAGCTGGCAATTTTGCCGATAGGATGTTCACCGATTTCGTCAGTGGGGTAATCTGCGACAATCAGCCCGTCGCGCATGACGATGACCTGATCACAGGCTTCAATCACCTCGCGCAGACGGTGTGAGATAAAGATGATGCTGATGCCTCTGGCGGCGATTGACCTGATTGAATGGAGCAAGGTCTCCGCTTCGGATTCAGTCAGCACGGCTGTCGGTTCGTCCAGAATCAGGAGCTTGACATTATCTTTATTAATTTCTCGAGCTATTTCAATAAACTGCTTGTAGCCGACAGGAAGTTCAGATACAACACTTTCCGCCGGCAACTTGATTCCAAGTGCATCGATGGATTGCTGCGCACTTTCAAATACGGCAGGCATATCGACTGTTTTAAGTTTCTCACTGCGCAGCACGGAAGAGACAATGTTATTTTTCGTAATTTCGCGGTTAAGCAAAATATTCTCGGCGGCGGTAAAACCAGGAATTAAGGAAAACTCCTGGTGAACCATACCGATACCGGCATTCAGGGCTTCGACGGGCGTTTTGAAGGAAACTGATTCGCCGTCGAGTATCACTTCGCCCTGAAATCCGCCAGTTTCGTGTATAACATCCATACCGAAGAGAATATTCATCAAAGTGGATTTACCGGCGCCATTTTCCCCGCAGAGACCAAGCACTTTTCCCTCATCCAGAACGAATGAAATATTCTTTAAAACAACATTGCCATCAAAATCCTTGCTAACATTTTTAATTTCAAGCAATGGCATGATTGGGATACCTCTTTTGCACCAATTCTTGCATCACGCATCAAGTCTAGATGGCGATTAATTTTTCAATAAAAAATCGGAGGGAGCACGCGGTTCCCTCCGGAGTGTTAAGCGCTTTTCAGTCGCTCTGCCACTAATCTTCGATTACAACTTCATCGCCCGTAATGTAACGATATTTTTCCGGAACTTCTTCTTCGGTCATCTTGAGGTAGCCCAATCCGAAGATATAGTCATCCTGATAAACCAGCAGGTGGTTTGTCACTTCTGTCGGCTCATCCTGAGTCATATCGACGAGGAGTGCGCCTTTCCACTCAGCGCCCGGCGTATACACTTCGAAGCAGGCAAACATGTCGGCAGGATCGAAGTTGCCGTCTTCATCCCTCACGATATCGCCTTCGATGACGCCCTTGGCAAACTCACCGAGCGCCGCCGTCAGGGAGAAACCATAAGAGTAAGCCCATGTTCCCATGCGGCCTGAACCGCCGGCTTCAACAACAGCTTCCTCAACACGCGCCAGAATGGCGGGCCAGTCTCCGGCAACATCCTTCAGTTCAACACCGAAAGCACCCGGATAACCCATCAGCGGCGAGGGGAGGTCAGCTTCGACAAAAATAGCGCCAAGCTCAGCAATCCTCTTCAGCATGGGCTCTGTCTGGGCATCGTTTGTGGCGAAGAAGCAGGTGTCTACACCATACTTTTCGACCCAGGCCGGCATTTGCTCAAGAATAAACTGCTGTGCACCGGGGGTACCGATGTCAGAGGTCGGATCCGGAGCCGTCTCACTGTAAAATTCAATTCCGAGATCATCGCAGGCAACCTTCATGATGGAGCGGCGCAGCGAGAGCATCTGATAACTCATGTGACGCGGGAAAGAAACGTGGACGAATTTGGTCGCGCCAAGTTTCTGCGCGGCCAGCGGAATCAGATATCCGCGGTTAATGTTATCCGCACCAACAACGAAGTCGGCAACGGGGTCAATGACATTCGGATCGTCATGAGGTTCGCCGGCCAGGAGCAGAATGTCATCGCGGAATTCACGGACTTCAGCAAAGGCAGCGGCGGTTCCCGGAACGGACTGATTGACGAGGATGGCTTTCATCATCGGATCATCAGCGAGTCCAACAATCTGAGAGATCGTGGTTTCCTGCTCGGCCATGAAACTGTCGGGATAGGTGATATGAGTGATCATACCGCCTTCATTGGAGTCACCATAGCGTTTAATCAGCTCTTCAGCTCCGCGAAGATCGTCCTCCGACTGGGAGACCGTGCCGGTGACCACACCGATGTGGAATTCGGCTTCCGTGCCATCCCAAACGACTTCTTCTTCAGCATTGCTGCGCACAGGCAAAAGTGCAAAACTCACGACCAAGGCCAGCATGAGCAGCAGACTAAGAGATTTCTTCATATATACCTCCAAAGATATTCTTCTTCACAAATCTAAGCTCACCATGAGCGAAATTTGGTGAAGATTTGATTAAATATAAACAGTCTTCACATGAAATGTCAATAATTCAATCGCTCGACATTGTTGTAATTACACCATTCACAGCGCAATGGCAAGTCAAATAATGGTCATATACACAACAGCAGGTCACAGCAAGATGCAGATCAAATTGCGGTAAATATTTATGAGCACATAATTTCATTTTAATATGAATGATATTCACTCTGAATATAATAATATTCGATAACTTTCGATGAAAAACATCTCGCCTGACAGTAAATTTTGATCTTGCATGTTTGCTTTACATGCGATTACTGTGGCAGGAGTATAGACAGCTGGATGAGTTTATAAGTTGAAGTCGGGCAATTTGCAGATGTCCGGGCGCTTCGAGCGATTCCCGGCCGGCCAATGCGACCGGGAATAATGCCATGCCCCGCGTTCCCCTTTTCAAAATATAGTCAACACAGGTGCCGGCGACGGTATAATTTGACAAGGCACGCCAATGCCAGTGACGGCCCGTGCGGGATAAACCGAGTATGGCTTCCACGCCGACGCGATAAAGCCATCCGGCCGATCCCGTATACCATTACCATCCTCCGAGTCCGGTGTACGGTTCCGCGCCGTAGACATCGGCGGTGACCACGTACGGTTCTTTTTTGTATTTTTGCAGTGCAGTCGGGATTGCGGCATGTGCAATCGGATTCAGCATATTGAAAAGACGACCGGCCCGATCTCCGTCGCCTGATTCGGCATAGGCCAGACCGCCCATGCGGCCACATGCGCATACTGACCGCCATTTTCGCGGACACCGGGCGGATATCCTTTGACATAACCTGGATCGGCGGCTGTTTGCTGGTTAAAGGGCGGTGTGAAAAGGAGAAGCATCTGCTCTCTTTCGATGAACAGACGCTGCCATGCCGAATCGATTGAATCGATCTGAAAGGCGTTGCTTAACGCCGACCCCAAGCGAGATCTGTCATCGTAAAAGTCGCGCAGGTACCACGCCCCATCCCAAGCTTGCTCGTTCAGCGCGGCTGCGATTGCCTGCACGGCCGAACATCTTCGGCTGAGCGGCAGCCAAAACAACTCTGATCTTAAAAGCAGAGATCCGGAGGTGCGAGTCGGCTATCGTGTCCGCGAGACAATGAGGGGAGTAAAAAATCCATGACGAAAAAAACGGCATATGGAAAGGCGGCATGCGCAGCATGATGTTTTTTGAGCGGATGATCGGCCGACGTTCAACCGATCACTTTGTAGCCGTTCTGCGGATCGGGTACGGTGCGGTTTTCTTCTGCCTGAACATATACCCGACGCGCGTGCCGGATTGGCTTAAATCAGGCATTTTGGCCGGAACACTCACAACCATCATGGCCGGCATCGGCGTCCGGCTGCATGAAGCGCAGGTATTCGCGCTGCTCGCCGTGTTGTTCGTGTATGCAGCCGGTTCAGTCCTGCTTCATTCGATGAAGAAGGCATGGTACCATGGTTTTGCCCTCGGATTGTCTCTGGCCGGTGACCTCATAGATTTATGAATCCAACGGCGGCTGTTTATGATCCGGCCTGCGCGGGTGATCACCGCCCGGAGGTCAAATACAGAAAAAGCGGAGGCAACGGTATGGACATTCGGAGAGAACGGATATCGGCCGGCGATTATATTGACTTTCTCAAGCGAACGGATTTGGGCTCACAGTATCCGAAAGAACGATTCGGTGAGCGCATCGAAGCGCTTGTCAGGCATGCTGCCGTCAGTATCATCGCAAGAAATGAAGAAGGACAGGTGATCGGCGTCTGCTTCGGCATCACGGATTTTGCCTACTGGCTGTTCATCACCGATCTCGGCATCGATCGCCGTTACGCCGGACAGGGACTTGGCCGTCAGCTTGTCCGGCGGGCACACGAAGAAGCCGGCGGCGAAAAAAACATTGTCATGTATACCTGCGTGAACGAAAATGCGATCGGGTTTTATGAAAAACTCGGCATGTCGATGTCAACCGATGTGATGGAATTGAATCACACACAGTGGACGCCGTTCACCGTTGATTAGCGGATTGCCATATCCCGGAGGTGATCTTTGAATCAGACGATCGCATGGCTCCTGGCGGGTGATGTATCCGTCCAGTATATGACGCACAAGCTGCTTTTGGACTCAAATCCTTATGTCACCAAATCGTTGCAGGAGAGGATTGGACGTGAAGGATTCGGGGCGGCGTTTTTATACTGCCGTTCTGAAAATGGGCATTGGGGACGCTATTACTATCAGCCGAAATGGACCTCGACGCACTATACGCTGCTTGATCTGAAGTGCCTCGGTGTGCCGGACACTTTGGAACCATGCCGGCAGATGGTCAAGCGGATGTTTGACGAGTGCATGAAAGCGGACGGAGGGATGAACCTTTCCCGCTATGAGCATCCGAGCGACATCTGCATCGACGGCATGGTCCTGAACTATGCTGCCTATTTTGCTTCGGATGACCCGCGCGTGATCCGGTTGGCAGCGCACCTCCTGTCGGTTCAGAAAGCGGACGGCGGATTCACCTGGAATGAGGCATCCGACAGGGGCGATCCGCATACGACGATCTGCGTCCTCGAAGGATTGGGGCAGCTGGACGTGTCGCTGCCGGCATGCAGACTTGCGGGTATCCCGGAGGCAAAAGCGCGCGCGGCTGCCTTCCTGTTTGCCAACGATTTGTTTTTCAACGATCCCGACAAGCGGTTTCGCAAGCTGTCGTATCCGTATCGCTATCGCTACGATCTTTTGCGCGCGCTGGAATATTTCGCAAGCGGGCAAATAGCGCGTGATGACCGGATGCAGCCTGCGCTCGGCTGGCTGTCTGCAAAGCGACAAAAGAACGGACTGTGGCATCTTGAGAACAGCCACAAGGGAAATGTCCATTTTCAGATGGAAGACGTGGGCAGGCCGAGCCGGTTTATCACGCTGAAGTCGCTTTTCATAGGCAAACACTTTGGGCTGTGGTCGTGAAGCGATGCCTGAACCAGGAAGCAGGCGGCCGTCCGCGGCTGTCTCAGAAGACAGGGTGGGGGAGTGATTGACTGCATGCGCCGTATTTGCAGCCCAGATTGCACTGCATCAGGCGGGAGCGAAGAGCATGACGATTTTCTATTTTTCCGGAACGGGGAACTCCTATGCGGCAGCCCGCTAAATTGCAGGCCGGCTGCACGCGAATCTGGCTGCGATACCCGCAGTCATGGAGGCGGAAAGCATCACGATTGAGGGGCATTGTGCCGGCGTCGTATTCCCGTCCTATTTGGCTTTTTGGTCGGTTTTCCGCTGATTGTGGGGCGGTTTGTCAGAAAGATAAAGGACATAGACTCCGTGACACTTTTCGCCGTTTGCACCTGCGGCGGATATGAGTGTGCCGGGCGAAGGTATCTCATTTCTCATGATGATTCCGCTGGCGGCAGGCATGCTGTATATCGCGTCAGGATAGGAAAAAACAAAACGGTAAGTGTTACAGGGAAGGAGTCGGATCACGTGTCAACGAAGCGCAAGATGTCAGATTACTGGAATATGGGGACGGCCATCGGGTTGTGTGCAGCCGTCGGCATCGCCTTGGGTGCATTGCTGAACAATGTGGTGCTGTGGCTTGGCATCGGTGCAGGTGCCGGTTTGCTGATCGGAGCGATAGCACAGATGAAAAAAGGGTCAGAGAATGACGATCGCAAAAAGGAGGACGAGTGATGGGTTACATCATTCAAATAGCTGAAACTGAAAATCAGCCTGTACTATCCGTAAGAACGAAAACGTCCGTGGAGAATCTGCCGAACATCGTCGGCGAAGTTTTCGGCAGCATTGCAGGTTACATTGCGGCAAACGGCGACAACCGCTCGGGCCTGCATTCATTGCGTATTACAACCTGGATGTGGAAAACCTCGAGGTTGAAATCGGCTTTCCCGTGGCACGGGAGATGGAAGGAAAAGCGGAAATCAAACGCGGATATATTCCTGCCGGAAAGAAGGCCATCGGTTTTCATAAAGGATCGTACCGTGAATTGAGTTCACTATATGATCGGATGACGTCCTGGCTGAAGGAAAGGGGACTTACGCCAGCGGGAATCGTGTATGAGTACTATTACAACTCGCCCGGCGAAATTCCTGAAAGTGAGTTGCTGACAAAAGTCGAATTCTTGCTTAATTAGTAAATTGTCAGGCCTTTTCTTGAGTGGAAGGAGGCGTGACATGACGGAAGCGTTAATCGCACC
>DUPJ01000089.1 GCA_012838355.1 Clostridiaceae bacterium | reverse complement strand
GTGACGGCTATGTCGTGCTGGCAACGACCAGACCGGAAACGATGTTTGCCGATGTGGCGGTTGCTCATCATCCGGATGATGAACGTTATCGCGGCATGACAGGCCGGCTGCTTCTGCTGCCGCTGACAGACCGGCAGATTCCGCTGCTCGCCGACAGTTACGTCGACCCGACATTCGGCACAGGTGCCGTCAAAATCACGCCGGGCCACGATCCGAACGACTATGATATCGGCTTGCGCCATGAGCTCCCCGTCGTCACCGTTCTGGATGAGGCCGGACGCCTGAATGAGTTGACGGGAACATATGAAGGTCTCGATATCATGGCCGCCCGAGCCCGCGTTGTTGCCGACCTCGAAGCCGCAGGCCTGCTTGAAAAAAAGACGCCGCACCAGCACAACGTCGGACAATGCTACCGCTGCCAGACGCGCATCGAGCCGCGCGTATCGGAACAGTGGTTTGTCGACATGAAACCGCTCGCGGAACCGGCACTTGAGGCGGTGAAAAACGGCGAGGTTGTCTTTGCTCCGGAGCATTTTGCCAAGACGTATTTCAACTGGATGGAAAACATCCGCGACTGGAATATTTCGCGGCAGCTGTGGTGGGGACACCGGATCCCCGCCTATCACTGTGACCAGTGCGGTCACATCAGTGTTGCACGCGAAGCACCGGCGGCATGCTCAGCCTGCGGCGCGGCCGACCCGAGACAAGATGAGGATACGCTGGACACCTGGTTTTCGTCGGCGCTGTGGCCTTTTACGACGCTCGGCTGGCCGGAGGAAACGGACGATCTCACGTTTTTCTACCCGACAAATCTGCTCATCACAGGCTATGACATCATCTTCTTCTGGGTTGCCCGCATGATCTTTTCGGGCATTCACCAGATGGGACAAGTGCCGTTCAGTGATGTGCTGATTCACGGCATCATCCGCGACGAGCAGGGGCGGAAAATGTCGAAATCACTCGACAACGGCATTGATCCGCTTGATGTCATCGACACTTACGGTGCGGACGCGCTGCGTTACTCGCTCATCGCCAACAGCTCGAAAGGGCTGGATCAGCGGTATTCGACGGCACGCGTAGAGGCCGGCAGAAATTTCATCAACAAAATGTGGAACGCCTACCGTTTTACCTTGATGCAGCGTTCGGGGAACAGCCTGCAGCGCCCGGATGACGCCGACCTGCTGCCGGAAGACCGCTGGATTCTGACGGGCCTTGGCCGCTTGATCAGGGACGTCAGCGAGCATATGGAACGTTCCGATTTCAATCTGGCGCTGGCCAAGATTTATGCCTTCATCTGGGAGCATGTCTGTGACTGGTACATTGAAATGTCCAAATTGCGCTTCCAGGGCGAGGATCGACGCTCAGCCGCGACAGCGGAATGGGTCCTGAACGACGTTCTGGTCAAAACGATGACGCTGCTTCACCCGTTCATGCCGTTCGTCACGGAGGAAATCTATGCCGGTCTGGAGCATGACGGCGGCCTGCTTATTTCAGCTGCGTGGCCGTCTGCCGAGTATGATTTTTCGTCAGACTATGATGTCATGGAGCGCCTGATGGACATTATCCGCGCCATCCGCAATGTCCGCGCCGAGTATAAGGTGCCGGCCCGCCAGGAGATTGCCGTCATTGTGGTGGCACCCGAAAAGTCTGTGCTGAAGGGAATTACGCTGCAGGAAGCCTATATCAGGCGGCTGGCCCGGGTGGCCAATGTTTCGCCGCGCCTGAACGACCGGGACATTCCGACGGGTGCAGTGGCCGCGCCGTTTGAGGGCGGCATGCTCTACGTGCCGCTGGAATCACTGGTCGATCCTGTCGCCGAAACGGAACGCTTGAAAAAAGAATTGGATAAGGCGGAGAATGAGATTGCGGCCATGGAGAAAAAACTGGCGAATGAAGCCTTCGTCAGTCGCGCTCCGGCAGCCGTCGTGGACCTCGAAAAGGAAAGACTGGCCCTTCGCAAGGAGGCCAGAGCGCACCTCAGGAAGCGGCTTTCAGATCTGACCGCTATGCTATAATTCAAAGCGAAAATATGCGCGGGCAGTTTGTGCCCTGACACATAGAGAAGGAGTATATTATGCCACTTGTATCAACGAAGGACATGTTCCGAAAAGCTTACGAAGACGGCTACGCAATCGGCGCTTTCAATGTCAACAACATGGAAATCATCCAGGGAATTACGTCGGCTGCGAAAGCCCTGAATTCCCCGCTCATTTTGCAGGTATCAGCCGGCGCACGCAAATATGCGTCGCATACGTATCTCGTCAAACTGGTTGAAGCCGCCTTGATCGAAACAGATTTGCCGATCGCTCTGCACCTCGATCACGGCGACTCGTTCGAATTGTGCAAATCCGTGATTGACGGCGGATTCACTTCCGTGATGATCGACGGTTCCCATCTGACATATGAAGAGAATGTTGCCCTGACGTCGCAAGTTGTCGAATACGCCCACAGCCGCAGTCCGGAAGTGACGGTCGAAGCGGAACTCGGCCGGCTGGAAGGCGTCGAAGACGACATCGCAGTCAGTGCTGAAGAAGCATCCTACACAAAGCCGGAACAGGTCGAGGATTTCGTCAAGCGCACCGGCTGTGATTCACTGGCGATCGCCATCGGAACAAGCCATGGGGCCTATAAGTTCAAACCGGGACAAAAGCCCGCCTTGCGGTTTGACATTCTGAAAGACGTTGAACGCCGGCTGCCGGGATTCCCGATTGTGCTGCACGGAGCGAGCTCGGTGATTCCTGAATTCGTCCAGAAAATCAACGAGTTCGGCGGAAAAATGCCGGACGCAATCGGCATTCCGGAAGCGATGCTGCGTGAAGCGGCTGGCATGGCTGTCTGCAAAATTAATATTGACAGTGATCTCCGCCTGGCCATGACGGCGACTATCCGCGAATACTTCCACGACAATCCGGGGCACTTCGATCCCCGCCAGTATCTGGGCCCGGCGCGGCAGGCCATTGCCGACATGGTCAGTCACAAGATTCTGCATGTCCTCGGGTCGGATAACAAAGCCTGAGACCCGCCATTCCTGGCGGCTCGGCCTGGCGGTTCTCCTGTTTCTTCAGGTCTGGGGATTTTGGCCGCTGAACCCGTTTCGCCGCATAGCCGGTCTTCTGACCGGCTATGTCTATGATGCTGCCCTCAGTATCGGTACGGGACGGTACGCCGCCGTCCTGATCACCCTGTATGCCACGTGCCTCATTGTCTTTTTCGTCTGCCGCTTCTACGGGCTCCGGCTCGTCGTCACGGTCGGCTGTCTGATCCTGATTTTTGCTGAAAACATTTTCCACGTGGTGACGCGAATGGCGAAGCCGGCTGTGCTCTGGCCGACCCTTCTGTGGGTCGTCATCCTGCTTGCGCTCATTCTCCTGCGCACCGCCGAAGGGCTGCGCTGGTTTTCTCTTCTGGTTCCTGCAGCGGTGCTTTCGTTCTGGTTTTACGATTCAGTCGTGCGGCTCCTGGCAACACTGGAAATACTTCCGGATTTCGGCGCACTTTGGCCGAACCCAACCATGTCACATACATTCAATCTCGACGGTTTTCTGGGCCTGCCCGGCAGTGTCTTCGTCATACTGCCGGCTCTCTCCATACTGGCGGTGATCCTGACGTACAGGGAAGCGGAGGCAGCATGAGTGAGGCAATCCGGCGGCGCATCAATGAACTGACGGACACCTTGATTCGTTTGTCCAGGGCGTATTATGAACTGGACAGTCCGGAAGCATCGGATCAGCTGTATGACGAACTGATGCAGGAGCTCTCGGCTCTGGAGCGCGCCCACCCGGAGCTGGCGCGCGACGATTCGCCCAGCCGCACGGTCGGCGGACGCGTGGCGTCCGGACTGCGCGGTGTGGAGCACACCGTACCGCTGCTGTCGCTGCAGGATGTATTTGATGAGGCGGGCGTCATTCGGTTTGTGGAATCGATCCGGCAGGAACACGAGACGGCTTTTGCCGCTGAAGCCAAAATTGACGGCCTGTCCCTTGCTGTCCGCTATGAAAACGGACAGCTCGTGCGCGCGCTGACGCGCGGCGACGGCATGCGCGGTGAAGATGTGACGGAGAATGCCGCGCGGCTCATCGGTGTGCCGGGATCGGTGCCCGGGACTGTTCTGCTTGAGGTGCGCGGCGAAGCTTTCCTGCCGCGCGACGCCTTTATTCGGCTCAATCAGCGTCAGGAAGCGCTAGGCGGACGGCTGTTTGCGAATGCCAGAAACGCTGCGGCGGGAACGATGCGGCAGCAGAATCCGGATACGGTTAGTGAACGCCGCATGGCCTTCTTTGCCTTTAATGTGCAGGTCCATGAGCCGGTGCAGCTGACGGGGCACGTTGAAAGCCTGAAGTGGCTTGAAGAGAAGGGGTTTGACGTCGCGCCCCGCTACGAGAAAATACACACTGCCGAAGAAGCCCTTCAGTTTATCCGGTCTCTTGGTGCGGCACGCCGCGACCTCCCGTACGATATCGACGGAGCGGTCATCAAAGTCGACGATCTCCAGCTGCGCGAGCAGCTGGGGCAGACCGCCAAAGCGCCGCGCTGGGCGATTGCTTACAAGTATCCGGCCGAGGCAGCATTTACCATCCTGAGGCGAATCGATGCGACCGTTGGACGTACCGGGCGCATCACGCCGCTTGCCGCCTTTGATCCCGTCCGGCTGGCGGGCACGACTGTCACAAGGGCAACCCTGCACAACCAGAACATGATTGATCTGCTGGACGTGCGCGTCGGCGATACGATTTCGGTGCAAAAAGGCGGTGACATCATACCGGCGATTGTCGCCGTTGATCACGCAAAGCGTCCGCCTGACAGCCAACCCTACACTTTGCCCGATGCCTGTCCTGCATGCGGAGCCGGCACGCACCGGGCCGTGGATACCGCCGATCTCTACTGCCAGAATCCGGACTGCCCTGCGCAGATCAAGCGGCGGATCGAATGGTTTGCCGGCAAGGACGCTTTGGACATCGAGGGGCTCGGCAGCCGCACAGTCGATCGCCTTGTCGATGAAGCGTACATTGCCTCCATCGGCGATATTTATCGACTGCGCGAAAAAAGTGACGCGCTCGTCAAATCGGGTATCATCGGCCGTGAAAAACGCGTCGGTGCAGTGCTGGCCAATATTGAAGCGTCCAAAGACCGGCCGCTGGCCCGGCTGATCACGGGTCTTGGCATTCTCGGCGTTGGTGCACAGACATCCGGCTGGCTGGCGTCCCATTTCGGCTCGCTCGATCGGCTGGCCGCGGCAGATGAACAGACGCTGATAGAGATTCCAGGCATCGGTCCCGAAACGGCAAAAAGTATCACCGAGTTTTTTGCCGACCCGCGCGCCCGCCGGCTGATAGACCGTCTGGCTCGCTGCGGACTCAATATGGCGGAACAAGCGGCGTCTGAACAGATGTCGGGACCGTTGTCAGGGGAGTATGTTGTCGTTACCGGTACGCTCGAAACGATGGGGCGAAAAGAAGCACATGCCCTGATTGAGTCGCTTGGCGGTACTGTTCAGCCACAGGTGACAGGGAAGACAACACTCGTGATTGCCGGCGAAGCGGCCGGCAGCAAATTGCAGAAAGCCAGAACACTCGGCATCCGAATCGAAAACGGCAGCTGGCTTTCGGACTTGCGGGCGTAATGGTCAGTTTCCGAGCTTATGCTTGCGGATAAAGGCCTTGAGACGGTCTTCATCTTCCTTCAGTTCACATTCAAACGTTAATTTGACCCGATCTGCCATGTCAAGCAGTGTCTTGAATCCGATAATGGCGGACAGCATACTGTCGGCTACCAGCATGTCGCCGTCAATGGTGCGGAAGAACACTTTGCCGCGGCACGCCGCAATGACCGCGGAAAATTCCTCGACCAAAAGAAGCTGTTCGTTCTCATCCCTCGGCAGGCCGTGAAGCGGCAAATGTGCCGGTGCTTTGTCTGATGCGGACGACTTGTCCTGTTTACTCATGCGGTATGTCCAGCCTTTCTCCCGTTTATCGTTCGCAACCATTGTATCAGCACCGGCAGGCACATGCGTGTACCTTATGCGCACAGGCTAATGCTATAATTTGGGCAGAAAAGAGGGGGAGGAGACATGCAATGCTGCCTGAATTCATAGCCGGCCTGGCCGTCAGCCTGTTATTGGCGTCGCTCCTGTTCTGGTTTTTGCAAAAAAGGCTCCGGTTAAACCGGAACAAAGCCAACACAATCGCACCGTTTTATCTGCTCCCGGTCGTGATTACGGTCTTGCTGATCCTGGTCACGCTTGTCCTCGTTTTTCCGCGCATACTTGATCTCCCGCATATCATCGCCGACAACTACGAGGTGGTGGAGACTGACGTATCACCCGGCATTCTTGTTCCAACCGGCATTCGCGTCGACGGGCAGCATTACTTTGTACCGCACAGGAATCTGCCGAAAACCGGCACGAAGGTGCGTCTGTACGTGACGCCAAACGCCGGATATGTCATGAAAATCGACACCATCGCCGAAGAAGCGACAGAAGATATGGCTTTTTCCCGCAGAGCAAAAATTCTGGTCGGCCCTGACTGATATAGTGCTACTCATTCGGAGGTGACTGATGGCACGACAATCGAATCGAAACGGCAACAGACGACCGACGGCTGATGAACTTGGGTTTTATCTGGCCAGTTCAGATCGGGACCTTCTGAACAAAGTTGAAGAGATTATGAGCAGGCAGGGAGTCGTCGGCCTTCGCGATGCGCTTGGCCGCATACACTATGTCGT